>JAJDCN010000149.1 GCA_029260815.1 Planctomycetota bacterium | reverse complement strand
ATCAATTGTTTGGCCGAGAGCTTGTTCCTACGGCCAACCCGACAGACAAGAGCCAATAAGAAGCCCAAAGGCAGGCCAACCCACCACGTGGCGATAACACCCCAACCCAATGCCAGGAGTGTTGGATCTTTCGTGGCGCCGAAGATCGGCGGATGGCCAACAGTGAAGTACTCTACGCATACACGGACTGTGACTTGGTCGTGGACGATACCGTACATGCACGCTGCAAGTACGCCTAAGACGATGATTTTTATCGCTTCCATAAGATCAGCTATACCCATTTTGAAAAAAGTCGGCAAGCACAAAGTGACCGCGATATGTAAGGATCCTTGCGCGCCTACGGGCAAACATAAAGGAACCGGCGATAGACGACTCGTCGAACTGGATTTACAGAAGGAAGACCGCAGACTTTGGTCCCGTCCTGAGAATTTCAGAATAGCCTAAATCCGAGAAGTCAAGTGAGAGAGGTCTTGTGCCAGGTTATTTGCACGGGCAGTTCTCAGAATTTCAGGTCAAGGCCCATTGGGTGTGGGCAGACGTATTGCTTGACATTGAGTCGGGGGCAGGCTATATACCAAGTGGGCCGCAACGGCTGAGGGGAGGGCCCAAACATTCACAAAAGGAGGAAGGCATGAAGAAAACACTTATTGCGATGATCACCGTGGCGTTTTTGGCCGCGCAGGGCTGCACGATGACGAGTACGGCAAGCAGTTACAACGGTCTAAAAGATTTCGACGGAAATGAAGTAACGCACTACAACACCACCAATGTCGCGCTGCATGTGCTTTTCAAAGATCCGCTATGGGGCGACGCCAGCTTTGACAAAACCATGTCGGACATGACCAGCGCCGCCAAAGCCGACGGTCACGAGAACGTCCGTGTCGTACAATCGTCGAAGAGCACTCTGTGGTACCTCTTCTTCCCGCTGACGCTCGTCATCAATCCGGTGGTCAGCAACGTCGCGGCAGACGCACACAAGTAGAGCCAAAACCGACGTCGAGTCAGCCCTCCCTCAGCCGCCCGCTCGCCCCGTACTGGACCGGAATGACTGTTCTCTCCCGAGAAAATCGCAGAAGAAGTTGCCTAAGTTGATCTTCCGGCGGGTGCGTTTGGATCAGCCGCTGAACTAGACCGCAGGGCCCTACGGGCCTTCAGGCGGACCCGCTGGCATGACACTGCCCATTCTCCCCTACCGGCTGGTACAATATCCGAGGAGGAGTCAAGCGATTGTTAACCGAGGCGTAATCGGTTCGAATCCGTTTGGGGAGAAACCGCCGTATCATATTGTACGGATCAAATTGCATCAGAAACTCAGAAAAAAACTTAGCCAAAACAGAGGAGACAAAACATGGCTAAATTAACGATCGTCGCGAATATCACCGCCAAAGCCGACAAGGTTGATCTGGTAAAGGCTGAGCTTGAAAAACTGATCGACATCACCTGTGTTGAAGAGGGCTGTATTCAGTACGATTTGCACCAGGACAATGAAAATCCAGCTCACTTCTTGTTTTACGAGAACTGGGAATCTAGAGAGTTGTGGCAGACGCATATGAGTGCGCAGCACCTGCAGGACTACAAGGCTGCAACGGAAGGCGCGGTTGAGGCATTCACTCTGAACGAGATGACGCACTTGGCATAAGATAAAGACAGCAAGAGGATGTGTATCGGCAGCGCCGAATCCGAGAGGCTCTTCGCCCGGCTATTTGCACGGGGAGGGCATCGACGTCTGCGGCCGGTTTGAGTGATTCTTGCCGAGGGCTATTGGTGCTCTATGGCAAAGAATCTTGGCGGTGCGGCGCCGGCGTCTCCCTTATAGGAAAACAGGAAGTCGCCTTCCGTCGGGTCGATGGTGACCGTGCCGGAGGGCCACAGGGAACTGAAGGCCGTCGCGCCAACTTCGAACTTGTCGGTCGCCTCATTCCACAGCCACCAGCGGTCGGTTGCGAGGTCAATAACGTATATGCTATCGCTCTCGTCGGAGTCTTCGTCGGCACGGACGATAAAGTCGGGTGCAAACGATGACGCGTCGCTGGTCAGGGCCGACATTGGTAAGATCGCCCCGCTCGGTACCGTTGTCGGGTTGTAAACGTAGAGACTGGAGCCGTTCACGGCGACCAGTTTTTCCAGCCCCGCGCCGTCGTCGTACTTTGCCACCTTGTTAAACACAACACCGCCGGCGCCGATGGACGCCAGGGATTGAGCGGGCCCAAACTTCTGCGTGCTCCAGTCGAAGACGAAGTAGCTGGGGCCAACGAATGCCCACACTTCGTCGTTGTTATCGCCGTCCGGGTCCCAGCCCAAGATACAGTCGGGCATGCGTGCCGCACCGTCCGCCCAGAGGTCGGCGGTGTTGCCGGTGCCTGCTGTTTTCGTCAGGGAGCCGGGCGTCAGCGTGTAGGGCTGCCCAAAGGCATTGTCAAAAAAGTAGTACTTGCCGACACCCACCACGGAAAAGAGAATATCCGGGTCTTGTGCGGGACCAAAGTGCACCGGCGTGACCAGGTTCGGCACGCTGACGAACGGAGCGGGCGTGATCTGAGAGAACAGCCCGTTGGTGCCGGGCGTCAAAAGCCCGATCGAGTCCTCTCCATAAACCAATCGAACCGAAGGCAGCGACGGCGTACCAAACGTAATGAGCATATCGTCAACCCCATCTGCGTTCACGTCTCCGGCGCTGCCGACAGATCTTTCGCCCAAACGTTCATCGCTATACGTCCCTCGAATGTCGGTGCCCGCAAACGTCACACCCACATCTTCCAGGTTCAAGATGCCAGACGGCGCGACCGCTTGCGGCCTGCCATAGATGATGAAGACCCTTCCTGCATGGTCGAGCTCATTGGGTCCTCCGACATCGATGGTATAACGTGTCGCGATAAGAAAGTCATCGAACCCATCGCCGTTGACGTCGCCGGCTCCGGCGTCGCGGCCGGCGTATTCGCTGGTCTCCCATGTCCCGTAAAACACGGCTCCCGGGAGCGTCACACCGATGTCGGCGATGCTGTAGGTTCCAGACGGGGCTGCCGCTCCGCTTCCGCCGTAGATCAGACAAACTTCCCCACGCGTAAGGGGTCCGTGTCGGCCCGGTGCAAGAGCACCGATGAGCACGTCGTCAAACCCGTCCGCGTTCACGTCGCCCGCGCAGCCAACACCCTTCCCAGCATAGTCACCGTCTTCAATACCGTTGAACCTGGCCCCCGGAATCGAGCCGCCCAAGTTGGCCAGATCCAACGTGCCGGTGGGAGCCGACGCTCCGGCTCCGCCGTAGACGAGGAAGGCGTACCCGAAGTGGCTATTCCCGTCAGGACCGCCGGAAGAAGCCCCTATGATGAAATCATCGACTCCGTCGCCATTGACGTCGCCGGCCTCGTTGACCAATCTTCCGATTTGGGCGAATCGCTCGGCAAAATACGTCGCCCCCGGAACCGAACCGCCAACATCGGCCAGGTCAATCGTGCCGGACGGGGCAGACGCCCCGGGGGCCCCGTAGATCAGGTAGACCTCGCCGCCCACATGGTTCCCCCGGTCGACGCCATCCGCCCCAATGAGCAGGTCGTCGACGCCATCCGCGTTTATGTCACCCGCGCCGGAAACCGAAGACCCTGCGTTGCCGGCGTTTTCATTGCCTTCAAAGACTGCGCCCGCTACCGAGCCGCCTACGTTGTCCAGGTTGATGAGGCCCGACAGCGCCGATGCGCCACTCGCCCCGTAGATCAGGAACGCTTTACCGGCCTGCGTCTCGCCGTTCGCGTCGGCACTATCCTCGTTGACAATCACGTCATCAACGCCATCGTGGTTAATGTCGCCGGCTCCGGAGACGGAACCGCAGGAATTTCTGGATTGCTCCCCGCCGTGAAACACAACACCGGCCACGGTCACGCCAACTTCCGACAGGCTCATGCTGCCGGTCAGAGGAGCCCCCGTCCCGGTTCCGTATATCAAATAGGCCGCTCCCTCGTCGCCACTGAACCAGTCGGAGTGCGAACTGGAGATCAGGAAATCGTCGACGCCATCGCCGTTGAAGTCACCCACTGTGGAAATCGTGCCACCGGTCGAATCTCCGCTACCGACACCGATGAATTCGGCGTTCGCAACGGCCGCCACGGAGTAGGTCTCCAGTTCGACCGAGTGAGAGGGGAAGGTAACGACAACGATTAGTAGAAAGGACGCAAACACACGGGTAGGTGAACGAAATTTCATCGACAGATCTCCGACCTTAGGGATTGGGCTCAATCTTGGTCCAAAGGCAGCTCCCGAGCTGCCCATTCCTCTCCGCTATTTATCGACAGTAACAAAACAAAACTACTGCGCATAAGGCAACCAACGATAGAAGATTCGCCGAACAAGACCGCCCGGCCCTACGGGCCTTCGGGCGGCCCCGCCTTCATAAGACTACCCATTCTCTCCCACCGGCTGATACAATATCGGGAGAGGGGGCAGAATGGTTCTTCGCCGAGTTATGCGCATGGGGGCCTTATCTATCTTAAAAGTCGTCTACATCTGCGCCTCTACGTCCACAATGAGAGCGACTCAGCGATAATGATCCAGTGGGTTAGCACGGTAGATGATAGCGGTGAGAAGGAGATCCCGGCGTCGTCAATAGAATGTATTGAGAGTAGCCATTGGCATAATGCGGTCATCGAAAACCAATCGGCCCATTTGCTGGTTGTTGCGACAGCCGAACGCGGAAAAAGCAACGGAAGAGCTTTAGAGTAATATACACAGAGAACTCCAGAGATCTAATAAGGCGTGCGGTAGGAGAGGCCAATTGGAATCGGAGAGGAACCTATCTCTTGATGGTAAGCGAACCACTG
>JAJDCN010000148.1 GCA_029260815.1 Planctomycetota bacterium | reverse complement strand
GTGGATTTGTGTGGCACCCTGGAGGTGGAAGACTTCGGCATCCAATCGATGCCCGATGCCAGCCCTACAAAATGGCACTTGGCACATACGACGTGGGCTTTTGAGACCTTTGTTCTGGCGGCGACACTGTCGCACTATCACGCTTTTCACCCCCAATACCAGCACCTCTTCAATTCTTACTACTACACTATTGGCCAAATGCATGCGCGCCCGGAGCGAGGCCTGCTTTCTCGGCCGACTCTGGATGAAGTCTATCGCTATCGCAAACACGTGGACGAACACGTAACGCGCTTGCTTGAAGCTGGGTGCGACGAACACACGGCTTCGATCATCCTGCTGGGCATCCACCACGAGCAGCAACATCAAGAGCTGATGCTAACCGACATCAAGCATGTATTCGCATGCAATCCGCTACGCCCCGTGTTTCGGGAACAGCGCCTCCCTCCCGCAGAACCGGTGGAAGAGGTGCGCTGGGTTGCATACCCGGGCGGACTGTGCCAGATCGGACATTCTGGCACCGGGTTCGCATACGATAACGAGTTGCCACGACACAAATGCTACTTGGAGCCATATCGGCTCGCCCATCGGCTGGTTACCAATGCAGAGCATCTCGCTTTTATGGCAGATGGCGGATATGAGCGGCCAGAGTTTTGGCTGTCCGACGGCTGGAAAACAGTGCAAACAGAAAGCTGGGCCGCTCCCGGATACTGGGAATTGCGCGACGGGCAATGGTGGTTCATGACCTTATCGGGCATGCGGCCGGTAGAAGCCACCGAGCCTGTTTGCCACGTCAGTTTTTATGAAGCCGATGCATACGCGCGCTGGGCCGGGGCTCGATTGCCAACGGAAGCGGAATGGGAAATCACGGCCGAGCCGCTTCCGATTCGAGGAAACTTCGTTGAAGCAAACACACTGCATCCGGTCGCACACAAGTCCAAAGGCGTGACCGAGCAACCGCTTCAAATGTACGGCGACGTCTGGGAGTGGACTGCCAGCCCCTACACACCTTATCCTGGGTTCAAGCCGCTGCCGGGCGCGGTGGGTGAATACAATGGAAAGTTCATGAACGATCAAAGAGTTTTGCGAGGAGGGTCCTGCGCGACTTTGCAATCGCACATGCGATCGACTTATCGGAATTTTTTTCCACCAGAAGCGCGTTGGCAATTTTCCGGGTTTCGATTGGTTCACGATGGATAAAGAAAAAAACAAACCCGCCGCACTGCTTGACCAACAACCGGAGCCGGATCAGTTTCGAATGGAGGTTCTAGACGGTCTGTCTCGGAAACGAAAAACGCTGCCCTGCAAATACTTTTACGATGAACGCGGGTCCAAGCTGTTCGACGCGATCTGTGAGCTGGAGGAGTACTATCTGACACGAACCGAGTTGGCGATCATGGAAGATCATGCGGCGGCCATGGCGGAACGAATCGGCCCGGCGTGTGTCTTGATCGAACTCGGCAGCGGGAGCAGCATCAAGACGCGGATTCTCCTGAGCCATTTAGACCATCCCGCAATGTACGTGCCGGTCGATATTTCCCGAGAGCATTTGCTGCAATCGGTGAAAGCGCTCGAAAAACTGTTCCCTTCCGTTCCCATTCAGCCGGTTTGCGCCGACTTCAACGACACCTTCGAGCTTCCCAACACCGACGGGATAAAAGGAAAGTTCGTGATTTACTTTCCAGGCTCCACGATTGGGAACCTGGAGCCAGCTCAGGCGGTGGATTTCCTGCAGCACCTGGTCGATCTAAAGGGCCATGTGGACGGCATGCTGATCGGCGTGGATCTCAAGAAAGATCGAGAATTTCTCGAGCCGGCCTACAACGATTCTCAGCAGGTCACTGCCGCCTTCAACTTAAACCTGCTTGTTCGCATCAACCGGGAACTGGGCGCCGATTTCCAAGTTGATCAGTTTCGGCACTTCGCCACTTACAACGAACAACGCGGTTGCATGGAGATCTTCCTTATTAGCGAACGAGAGCAAACAGTCCGAGTCGCTGACCAGACCGTAGGGTTTCAGCCCGGCGAACGAATCTTGACGGAACGGTCTTACAAATATAGCTTAGCCGACTTTTCACGGCTGGCCACAGCGGTCGGAGCACAAGTGGATGCGGTTTGGACCGATCCGGAAGAAATGTTCAGTCTTCAGTACCTCACGTTGCCGGTTTAAAGCGCAGTCCCTTCGGGACGAGTGCCCGTTCGATTAATTCGAAGAAACCCTGAATCGCAATGGCCAATATCGCCGCAGGCACGGCGCCCTGAAGGATTAAGTTGTAATCGTTTAATCGAATCCCGGTAAGAATCGGCTGGCCGTATCCACCGGCGCCGATCAAGGCGCCCAGGGTGGCAAAACCTACGTTGATTACTGCGGAGGTTTTGATCCCCGCCAAAATGGTGCGCGAGGCTAGCGGCAGCTCCAACAACCATAGCCGAGCGGACGCAGACAGACCCAGCGCCACGCCGGACTCGCGCAACGGGCCGGGAATAGAGACCAGCCCGGTGTACGTGTTCCGAACAATCGGCAGAAGACTGTAAAGAATCAAGGCGACGATTGCCGGCAACCAGCCAATTTCGCCCAGAACCAGGATGAGTAGCACCAGCAAAGCAAGCGCTGGAATGGTTTGAATCATTCCCACGACTCCCAGGATCGCCTGGCCCACCCATGCTCGCTTCGCGGCCACGACTCCCAGCGGCACAGAGAGGAGAGTCGCCACAGCCAGAGAGAGAGAAACGAGTAGAAGATGTTCTTTTGTATGCCTCCAGATTCTTTGAATCACACCAACCTTGGAAACCGAAAAAGAACGCCCCTTCTTTAACCTTTCCAGATAATCAGCAGCCACTTGTCCTTCGGAAACGCGATCTACCGAATTGCGTGGCTTGGCCCGAACGTTCATTGCGATCATGTCTTGCTCGTTGATTCGCTGGGCCATGGAGTACAGAGCCGAGACAACGCCTGGGGCGTCTTTCTCCAGCTTCGCTCGATAAAGAAACACTGCATGATATTCAGGAAAATAGTTTCGATCATCCTCCAGGACGCGCAAGCTATAATATTGGATTTCTGCATCGGTGGAATAAAGGTCCGTGACATGGATCGTGCCCTTCTCGAGTCCCCGGTAGGCGAGATCATGGTCCAACCCAGGGACATTCGATTGCGACAACCCATATCGCTTCTTTAGACCAGGCCAGCCATCGCGTCGGTTCATAAACTCACTGGTAAACCCCAGACGCAATTTGGGGTGGCGCGCCAAGTCAGAGATTGTTCGAATGTCGAGCTTCTTCGCCAAATCTTCTTTCATTCCCAGCGCGTATGTATTTTCAAATCCCAGCGGAGGAGTCATGCGTACCCCGTATTCCGCAATGGCGCCGAGACCTCGTTCGGCAAACAATTCTTCTTGAATCGTACCGGTATATTCTGGATAGATGTCGATCTCACCCGCCACCAAGGCATTCCACAGCACCGACGTGCCACCAAGCTCTTTACGGTGGACAGCTTCAAGTCCAGAGGTCTGAACCAAATGGCGGGCAATTTCCCCCAGGATTACAGATTCGGTAAACTTCTTGGAGGCGATCACGACCTTGGTTTCTGACTCCGCCGCCGTACTGGCAGGTGTTGCGATCATCAAGACCAATAAGGCCAAAAGGGCTCTTCGCTTCATCCCGCGTCTCCGGCCAGAGGTTCGATGTGGCTGCGCTGTGCTCGAATGAATTGCGTGACAAAGGGATCCGCAGGATGCTCGACCAGATCTTTAAAAGACCCTTGCTGGAGCACAACACCCTGTCGCATCAGGACGATAACATCGCCGAAGAAGGCGGCCTCTGCCAAATCGTGTGTGACCATGACAACCGTTTTGCCCAAAGAGCGAAAGATATCCCGCAGGTCATCCTGCAGTTCGGAACGGATCATGGGGTCGAGCGACCCTAGGGGTTCATCGAGCAGAAGGATCTCTGGATCGAGCATCAGCGCCCGCATGAGGCTCACGCGCTGTCGTTGTCCCCCGGAAAGTTCAACCGGATAGCGGTTGAGGCGCTCCCTCGGAAAGCGGGTCAAATCTGCAAGCTCCACCAA
>JAJDCN010000147.1 GCA_029260815.1 Planctomycetota bacterium | reverse complement strand
GGTACCAGTACGTCGAAGGATATCAATACCTACGTGGACCTCTACGACTACGCGAACCAAGTAGACATGTACTGCCAGAAAGCGCCCAAGATCAGGAGTACCGCCCAAGCGGTCAAGGCAACGATCCAAAAGGTGCTGGTCGCGGAGTACAGCCCGACCTATCGGGACCACAACGGCATTTCCATTTACTATCCCGACCAGTATATCCACCAGGGCCCCAAGCGCGATCCGAACAAGCACTATCCCATGCCCGTTTTGGCGACCAAGCCGAAAGACCCGGCCAACGTCATCCCCCGTGGTGGTGGAACCCATATCGACGACGATGTGGCCCTGTACAAAGAGCGTTGCTCCAGCTTCGTGGATGGTCCGGGTGCCAAGTGGCACACCTGGATCCAGCAGGATATCGTCCCCCCCACGCTCCAGTACGTGAAAATCTGGCAGAAGAAGGGGGCTGCCGATCAGATCATTTATGAAGGACAGCGGTACCGGAATCGGCAACGTGCGCCAAAGGTGGCCCACGCAGGCGAGTTGCATATTCGCGTGCGGTACGACGAAGAGATGGACGCCACAAAAGATCCCAAGATCACCTTCGGGCGCAAAGATCCCTACGAGGCGTTCGTCTTCCAGAAGGCACGCGGGTGGTACAAGGACAAGTACGAGAACAATACGTGGGAAGGTAAGATTCTCCTTCAACCCACCCCGGATCGTCTCAACGGAGAGCACAAGCTGATCATCGATGGCACCGACAAGCGCGGTAACAAGATGGACATCAAGTGGCTCAAGGTTAGTCGTCAGGTGGACGAGAAGGGTTATCTGACAATCAAGGTCCGCGGACTGCCCTATCTTGCCAAAGTGGCAGCGAAGCAAGACAAGAAAGCCATCTATGAAGCCTCTTGGCGCAAGGAGGAGAATCACCGAGCTTTTATCGTGAAGCGGCAGGCCTACATCAATCTTAACAACGGGCCCCCGTTGAAACTTTCTCTAGAGTTCAACAACCTCATGAAGCCGGACAGCATCCGGGTGGATGTCGGATCTGACGCAAAAGGATTGACCGCGAAGAAGGTGAAGCCAACCCAGTACGAAGTGACTGTACCGATCGCCAAGTTGCAGGGCAACCAGGGTGGCAAGGCCATTCCCGTGACCGTTCATGGCGAAGACGTGGCGGGATATAAACTCGACGCCAATCCCACCACATTCCCAACTGTTACCGCACCCGGCAGCGATGGCAAAGTCGCATGGACGTTGTACGAATCCGGCCGCCTGGTTGCCGGCGAAAATGTCGGGGGCCCGGACACCTGGCACGCGTTGAATTTTATCGGAAGCTCTACGGTGTATTTAATCGATGTGTCCGACTCCATGAAAGAGAACAACCGGCTGGAAAAAGCAAAGAAAGCGGCCAAAAAGGGACTGGCCCTATTGCCCAACAACAGTGAGGCGGCCTTAATTGTTTTTTCCGGTTGCAAGAAAGATGGCGAGCCCACGCGCATCGAGCAAGGCTTTACCACAAACACGGACGAACTTATCAAAAAAATCGATGCCTTGCGTCCTAGCGGCAATACCCCATTGTACGACTCCATTGCGTTTGCTCGAAAATACATGCAACAGAACTCCCGCAACAGGATCCAAAAGCTTGTGATCCTCAGCGACGGCGGCGACAATTGCGGCTCCTCCCGTAAGCCCAGCGATGAAGCTCGAAAGCTTCGCGGGGGTATCCCTCCTGTGGAGGAGGGGGAACCACGAAAACGGCCCACAGCGTCCGACGACGAAGGCGAATGGGAGGACGAAGAATGATGCCTCTCTTGCGTTACCGCCTCTTGCTGCCCATTTTGCTTGTGTGTGGTCTGATGGGTTCGATCGGCCTGGCCCAGCCACCGCGACAGGTCATCGCGCTGGAGAGCGCCTACACCGTTTCCCTGCCAGCGCCCGAGAGCCATTTCCTGTTTGACCTGCGCCTGTCCGCACCGACCCTGTTGCGCATGGAGGTCGACGGACTGAACCCCAGCCAGATGGTTGTGGCTCATGTGTACCTTGCTTCTGCATATGACCCCGGCAATGCGTCCATGGAACCGGCCGGGATTCTCAGCTACCGACGCGGCGCCCAAGGCGGGCCGCCGGACGTGCTCCAGGCTTCCCTGGCCACCGGTGCCTACGTGATTGTGTTCGGATCGACCCAGACGGTCCTGCCCCAGGAACTTGCCGTGGCGTTTGTGCCGGAGGGCGCCCGCGAACCGGCAGAGCCAAACGAATCATTCGATACGGCCACCCGGGCTTCGTTGAACCAGACGATTCAGGGCACGTTGGCGTCGAAACAGGATAAAGACGTCTTCTTGATCGAAACCGACGCCGCGGGGTATCTGAGAGTCAATAAGTCGCATGGCCAAAATTTGAAGCTATTCAGTCGCATCTACGATGCGAAGAGGAACCGACTGGGTCTGAACCCGAACCCCAACCCAAAGATGACAGACGAAGAAAATGTGTTTGCCGCGCGAGTCGGGCGCGGGCGGACTTTTGTGGAGCTTTCTAGTCCTACGCCCGTCCTGGCTGGGCAGGGTGCCTATCGCGTGGCATTTGATTTCACCCCGGGCGAAGATGCGTTTGAGCCCAACGACACGTTTGACAAGGCCAAGCTACTCCCGCTGGGGAAAAAGGCGCGCATCACGCTATTCCCAGACACCGATAATGACTGGTTCATTGTGGATGTTAAAGAGAAGGGCGTCCTCAATGTCCACACCCATAACCCTGCAGTCTGGTATATGCTGATCCAGGGAAAACTCTATACACTAGAAAAGAACGAGCAGGGCAAGACCGAGCCCAAACCTACCACACCAGGTATGCCTTATATCTTTCCCGCCAGCATCCCGATTGAGAAGCCCGGCCGCTACTGGCTCAAGATCCTGACTGGTTCAGCAGATGTGACGGACTTTGAGATTTCGGTAACCTTGTCCACGCATAGGGATGCTCCGCAGATCCAGACCGCGTTTGTGGGTCTGGATTTGCCAAGAGAGGTACAGGTGGACGGCGTGCCTCTGCCGGATTTCTTTCAAAGCCTGGCCCGTGTCGCAGGCGGGCGCTTTGTCGAACCCAATGCACAGGGCGACAACTTGACCGAGATCTTTGTTGCTGAAGCCGAGGCAATGAAAGAAGCCGTAGAAGAATCACAAGCTGAAGCTGTTAAGGAGGTGGAAAAGGAAGTGGCCGCCGCCTCTCCCTCTTCTCCGCCCATTTGGCTGTTCATCCTGGTCGGTGTTTTCGGGCTCGTACTCGTTGCCAAGATTGTCTACGAATTCCGTAAGCCCCTGGGTCCTCCCACCCCGTAAGCGATCGGACCGTTTCACCCGCTCGCATCGGAGCCGTGCTCGGACGCGGATTGCTGAAGGGTTGGGTAATCGATCTTCCCGCTGCCCAACAGAGGGATTCCATCCACGGCGCAAAAGTCCTCCCGTCGCGGGACCCAAAGGTTTGGCAGGCCCTCAGCCTTGAGTCGGGCGACCACCGTGTCAGCCTCCAGCGCCGTCCGTTTGTAGAAAACGATCAACCGCTCACCCTTGGCCTTGTCGGGAATCGCCAGGACTGCCACCTCGGCCATTTCGCAATCACAAGCGGCGCGGATGGCGTCTTCGATGCGCCCCAGGGGAATCATTTCTCCTGCGATCTTGGCGAAGCGCGACAACCGCCCGGTAATGCGTACGAATCCATCGGCATCCACTGACCCGATATCCCCGGTATCGTACCAGCCGTCTCGCAGAACCTCGGAGGTGCGTTGTGGATCGTTGAGATAACCCGTCATGACATTGGGTCCGCGCACCTGTAGGAGTCCTTCTTCCTCCTCGCCACAAGGCTCAAGGGCCTCCGGGTGAACCGCCCGAACGGTGATGTTTGGAATGGGCTGTCCGACCGTTTCCGGTTTGCAGGCGGTCTGGGTCAAGCCGCGAATGCTTTTTTCTGGAACGTTTAAAGATATGACCGGCGCGCACTCCGTGCAACCGTAACCCTCGTAGACTTGTATGCCGAATCGGTTCGAGAACGCCTCGGCGATCTGCGGGCTCAAACGTTCCGCCCCGGCGATGACCAGGCGCAGGCCGGCAAAAGCGTCAGGTTCCACCTGCCGGATGTAGGTGGAAAGAAACGTCGGCGTTGCGGCCAGCAGAGTCCCGCTGTGGCGCCGGGCCAGGGCCGCGATTTTTTTGCCTTCCAGCGGGTTGGGGTGGAAGACCACACCAATCCCGTGGATCGCCGGCAGCCAACAGGTGACCGTCAGGCCGAAGGCGTGAAAGAGCGGCAGCACGCCGACGATCCGGTCGGTCTTTTCCAAGCCGAGTTGCTGTCCCGCTGCGCGGACGTTGCTAAGGATGTTCCGGTGGGTTAGGATCACGCCCTTGGGTTTTCCGGTCGAGCCACTGGAAAACAGCAGCGTGGCCGGGACGTTCACATCGGAGCGCCGGCTTCGGATGAACCAATGACGCAGAAGACATCCCGGAACCAACAGGGCGATCAGGTAGGTCAAAACGAAACCGAGCGTGCGCGGTCCTCCCAGCAGATCTTCGAGATCGTGGTGGCGGAACCCCGCCGGGGGTGGAATCTTTTCGGCGAACCGACGTGCCGTTACCAGGTCGGTAACACCCGCCCGCTCCAGACATTCGGTCACGTCCGTCGGCGGGGCTGTAAAGTTTACGTTCACCGGCACGCGGCCGGAAAAAGTGAGCGCGAAATTGGTAATCATCCCGCCCACCGAAGCGGGCAGAAAGATCCCCACGTGGGAGGCGTCTGACAGGGTCTTTCGCAGCCGCCGTTCCAATTGGACTGTGGCTGCCAGGGCGGTTCCGAATCTCAGTCTTCGACCGGTGGCATCCGCGGCCAACAGTCGGAAGGGGTGGCGCTTCGCGGTTCGCAGGAATGCGTGCGCAAGGGTCTCGTATTGATCCGTTCGCGCGATCGCCGCATCGCTGGCCAATTGTTGCACCGCCTGGCGCACCGCAAAGGGCGGCGTGTCGGCCGGCAATGGCGCCCCGAAAGATACGGTCACCCGCCGCCGGAAGGTGCGCGGGAACTGGAAGAGAAACTTGCCGCCTTTGTAGCTGAAGAGGCTTCCCCAGAGTCCGTCTAAGTGTACTGGAACGATTGGAATGTCGGAGTCGTCGGCGATGAGGTTCATGCCCCGCTTGAACGCGGTCATGTTGCCCGTTCGGGTGATCGCTCCTTCGGGAAAGATTACGACCAGGTTCCCCGCGGCGATTTCTTCGCGCGCTTGGAGCAAGGCGTTCAGCGTCGCTTTGGGCGACCCGGCGCCGTCGATGGGGATGACCCGGTAGCGCCGGAAGAACCAATGGAATGCCCAGAATTCGTAAATAGGTCGATGGAGCATAAAGCGGACCGGGCGTCCGGCATAGCCGCCGATAAACAGCGTGTCGATCCAGGAGACGTGATTGGAGACCAGCAATGCCCCTCGATCGGAAGGAATGTTCTCCAACCCGATGGTCTTTACGCGATACACCATCCGCGTGGCCAGCCACATCAGCAACCCGATGAACGGCACGGTCAGAGACAGGAAGAACACGACAAACGCGCCCAGCGAGATCAAACCGAGAGTGACGAACACGTGGGCCGGTTCGGCCACGAACAGATGCGCGTAGAGATACAGCGCTCCGGGTCCCACAACCATGGCCAGTGAGCTGAGCACGTTGGAAAAAGCGATCATTCGACCCTTGATTACGACCGGACTGCGAAGCTGCAAGGCGGCGTTAAGCGGTACAATCAACACACCCCCCGAAAAGCCCAGCAGCGCGGCGAGGACGAACGCGACAGTCGGCGTCTGAGCGAAGCCTAGCGCGAGGGCGAACACTGTCATGCCCAGCGCCCCGAGGGGAACCCAGCCGGTCTCTACGCGCCCGCGGGAGAGGTAACCGACGCCGATGCTGCCAATGCCGATACCGATGGAGGCGATTGCAAAGAGCAGCCCGACACCCAGTGTGCCCAGTTCCAAAACCTGTTCGGCGTAAAGGATCAGGTTCAGCTGCAGCGGTGTGCCGAGGAAGAAGAAGTAAGCGATACCGAGAATTGGAAGAAGAAGCCCCGGATGGCGCCTCGCTTCGGCGAAGTCTTTGAACCAGGTCCGAAATGGATTGAAACGAAGCGCCGTCGCGGGGGCTGCGGCCGCAGAGCGGGGCACAGAAAAGCTGGCGACCAGACCGGCGATCGCGATTCCAATAAAGACTAACCCGCCCCACTGGATCTTTTGTGCCAACAGGTGCGCCACCCCCGACCCGGCTGTAACGCCCAAAATAATAGCGATAAACGTAGCCGCGCTAACAAATCCATTGCCCTTGGAAAGCTCCCGCTCTGGAAGGACCTCCGGAATGAT
>JAJDCN010000146.1 GCA_029260815.1 Planctomycetota bacterium | reverse complement strand
TTATCTGGCCACGCACCCCACCGACTTCGCCGCCGCGTTCGAAAAGTTGCCGCGGGGGTTGCGCCTGCTGCTGGTGAGCGCCTATCAAAGCTTCCTGTGGAACCGCGTCGCCTGTTCCCTCATTGGCGAGCACACCCTCGGCGACGAGCAGATTCCCTTTGAACATGAATCCGGAGAGCTTCTGTTCTACAGCCGCCTGCCCACCGATGCGCTGTTGAAGATGGAGGTCCCCGCGCTGCGGCCCAATACCGAGTTGGTGGAGCCCTACGCCGGGCCCTACGAGCGGATCCTGGCCTCCGAAGACGTCACCCAGGAAGGCTTCCGTCTCAAGGGCCTGGAGGCCACCTACTTCCCTAAATCCTCCCGCAAACTCATCTTGAGGCCCCAGGACTTTTCCCTCTCCGACCCCACCCCAGATACCCTGAACCCCGGCCGCCTGGCCGTCGAGCTGTCCTGCACCCTCCCCAGCGGCGCCTACGCCACCTTGGTCGTTAAGCGGTTGATGAGTTAAGTTGATTGGATCCCTCTCTTTGACACATCGTGCGATGCTTGCGCGTGTCAGAGCTAAAGCCCTGAGCTACATTGCTGCAAGCCAGATCCTTCGTTTCACTCAGGATGACAAAACGGAAGGGTGCGCTAGGATAAAAATCAGAACTCGAGGGGCAGTTCGACTTTGTGGTTGTTGGTGTTGGAGTCGTGGGCGAGGGTGTAGGCCTGGCTGTATTGGCTAGCGACGACGTCCCAGGCGACGACGTTGTCCAGGTAGCGCTGGAGCTTGTCGCCCATTTCCAGGCGGAGCCGCTCATTGCAGGCGAGGCGGATGACTTTTTCCTTGAGCATCTTGCGGTTGGTGAACATCATCCCGCCATCGCACTCCAGGGTCTGCGAGGTTAGGCCCTCCATGGGCGCGGTGGTGATGTAGGGCTTGTTCAGCGCGATGATCCGGGCGAGGGTGCCCGACTGGGTCTCGTCGGTGGAGGGCAGGACGATAAAGTCGCACACGGCCATCATCTTGTAATAGATGTCGCCGCGGGGGACGAACTCGTAGTAGTGGGCGAGCCCCTTTTGCTCCAGCAGGCCCACTTGGCTTTTGTAGCGCTCGTAGTCTTCCTTGTGCGCCGGGTCGCGCATGGAGCCGGCGGCCAGCAGGTCCCACTCCTTGCCGGTCCGGTCGCGGATCTCTGTGGCGATCTCTTCCCACATGGAGGTCAGGATGTCCCAGCGCTTGTTGGACTGGATCCAGCCGACCAGCCCCACCAGGTGGTTGGACAGGTGCCCCACCTTGTCCAGGCCCAGCTCCGTGCGCAGGCTGGGGATCTCCTCGACGCCCCACCGCTTGTCGGCCCGCGCGCCGTGGGGCACGATCATGATGTTGCGCGGCGTCTCCCAACCGCGCTGTTGAAAGCTCCAGTCGAGGCGCCATTTCTGGTAGTCGCACTTGAACAGCACCACGTCGGTCCGGTCGCACATCTTGTAGATGAAGTCCGCCTCCACGTCGCGCAAGCGGCCGTGGATGGTGTGGGGCTCGACGATGGTGGGCCATTTGTCCAGCGCGGTCAGCAGTTCCAGGAAGCCGGCATTGGCGTCGCCCTGACCGCGGGAGTCGTGATATTCGTACAGGCCGTATTCGTGTTCCAGATGGATCGCATAAGGATTGAGGTCTTCGATGACTTCAACCACCGGCTTCCACCAATCACGTCGCGATTGGTCAATGACGGGAAACACGCCTTCTCCGGCACCGTCGGTATGGCTGACCACCAAGACCTCGCGCTCGGGGTGGGCTTTTTGGATGAATTCGCGCGCTTCTTCGCAAAACGTTGCGATCCCGCACAGACGGGGCGGATAGCTGGAGATCATGACAATCGGCTGCTCGGGCATCGGGGCGGCTTCCTTTCGGTCGGGATTCATCTTACGGATGAATACAGCGCATGGTTTATCCTACTATCGGCATTCTTGAAGGATCAATTTGATATGTTGAACGGATTTAGGAGGGTTGCGTCCGAGCTTCGACCTGGGCCGGTTCCTTGTAGAGTGTACGTTCCTCATAAAGGATATTCATCGTCAGCAGGGCGATCAGCCAGACGAGGGTCGACTCGGCCCCCTGGTTCTTGTTAGGGCCGCTGGGCTCCAGGCCGTCGCAGCAGCCGCCCGTCTTGAAATCGCAAATCGGCACGTTCAAGTCGTTGTGACCCAAAAACCAGTTGATGCACTTGCGGGCCTCCATGACCCAATGGTCGTCGCGGGTTACCCGGTAGGCCTCGGCGCAGGCCTCCACCAACTCCGCCGCCTCGATCGGCTGCTGGTCGAACATGGCCCGATGGCCCGCGCGGGTCATCCAGCCGTGGTTGCCGATAATGGACAGGGCTCCCTCTTCGGAGGTCTGAACGTCCAGCAGCCACTGTAGGCTCTTCAGGCCGAACTGAAGCATTTCGTCGTTGGGCATCCAGCGCCCGGACAGGATCAGCGCGTGGGGAAGCTTCGCGTTGGCGTAGGTCAGCGTATCCTCCAGCCACGGCCAATCATCGTTGGCGTTGTGGACGAACTGGGTGTGTAGCTTCTCCGCCGCGGTTGCCCGCACCCGCCGTGTGGCGGTATGTCCGCCGAACCGCTCCAGGTAGGCATGGATGCCCACCAGGGAGTAAGCCAGGGCCCGGGGCGAATCCAGCCGGGCGACAGTTTCGATCGCCTGGTCGAACAGGCGCGCGGAAAAGCTGAGGATCGCGTCGTTGGGCGCATTGGCCACCGCAGTGCCGAGCGCCCAAATGGTACGCCCGTGGCTATCGTCGCTGCCGACAGTCTCCATCCACTTTCGGTCGTAACTCATGAAGTTGCGAAACTGTTCTTCCTCCTGATTGAACGCGTCGTTGAGGAAGGCCAGATAGGTCTGCATCAGCGGCGTGAGATCCTGCTCCATCCGCAGCCGGTTGTAGAGCGCGGTAACGATCAACGCCCTGGCGTTGTCGTCGGCGCAGTAGCCGTGGGCTCGGTCAGGAATCGCGTAGGTGGCGTGCTGGAGGATGCCGGTATCGTCGGTCATG
>JAJDCN010000145.1 GCA_029260815.1 Planctomycetota bacterium | reverse complement strand
ACAAAATTCAACTTTCTGGGCATCGACCCGACCCAGGCCGTCAACACGCGTCTTCTGGTGAACGGTGTAGAGGTGGAAAGCAAAGCTCTGGTCGTACAAAGTGATGGTCACCAAACCATTCGCTTCGTCCACTTGTTCGACGAGCCTGGGATCCATCGGATCGCAGTGGAGATTCCCGCTCTTGAAGGAGAATTGGACGTAAACAACAACCGGATCGAAAAGTCAGTTCGGGTCATTAAGAAAAATGTGACCGTGCTTTATATCGAATCGTTTCGATGGGAGGCGAAGTTTATCGCCCGCGAGTTAGGCAACTGGGAAAAAGTCGACTTCCGCATGATTTCCGGCTTGACCCAGCGCAACTTTCTCGACCTGCTGCCCAAGACCCTTGAAGAATGGAGCGAGATCGACGTGTTTGTTCTGGGCAACGTTGAGCGGGACGTTTTTCCCCCAGCGGTGCTCAGAGCGATTCAGGACCGCGTGGAGGCCGGAGCTGGACTGTTGGTGATCGGTGGCCGAAACAACTTCGGTGCGGGTGGATACGCCGGCTCGCCGATCGCCGAGTTACTTCCTGTCATCCTTCGGCAGGGCGATCCCTATGACGAAAAACAACCGGTAACGTTCCAGCGTACGACCGACGGCCGAGCCGCGTTCATGCTCAATTTTGCCGCCGATCCCGGCGAAAATAACGAAGCGTGGAACACCCTACCGCCCAGTGCAGGACTTTCGAGTATTCAGGGCGTCAAGCACGCGGCCCAAGTTCTGCTGGAAAACCAAGACAAGCATCCAGTTCTGGTCGCGGGTGAATACGGAGTGGGACGGACCTTGGCCCTGTTGACCGAATCCACCTGGCGCTGGGTCCTTAACGACTTGGAAGACGACGTCGCCGAAAAGACAGCTGAGTCTCATGAAAAGTTTTGGAGGCAACTGATGCTATGGCTGGCCAACCGCGATGACCTCAAAGGGGTCTCCCTTCGGATGGAAGGGGCGGTGTCACCTCTGACCGTAGACGAGGGAGCGGAGTTTGTGGTTGGCGTGACTGACGAGAACGGGACGCCGGTCGAGGGAGCCCGTGTGGAGATTCAGATCTTCCGGGAAGGTGCCGAGGATCAGTCCCGTCCCGAGACGGTCCAGGCCGCGATTCATGCGAAAAAAGACGAAGCCTACAAGCTTCCCTATAAAGCCGTTCTCCACGGGAACTTTCGCGTCGTCGCAATCGCGACCAAGAACGGAGAGGAGATTGGGCGCGACGAGATGGAAATCAACGTGCATCGGCCCAACGAAGAAATGAAAATCGTCTCCGCCAATTACGATGCGCTCCGGCGGATGGCTGTGCTCACCAATGGCGGGTTCGCAACGCCAGATGCCAGTGGCGACTCGCGTCCCGTCGCGGAGATTCTCCGTGAGCTTCTCGAACGCGCAAAAAGTCTGAACTACACGACCGAAAAGACCGAACGCCTTAAGTTTTGGTCTGGTGACACCCCGGTCGCCCTTTATGTATTGATGACCCTGTTCTGTGTCTTGCTCGCCGCCGAGTGGTTTATCCGAAAGCGGGTCGGCCTGGTTTAATTCTCGTTTCAAAAAATCGAGCCGAGGCGGCCCGTGGCGCAGGCTCAGGCAGGTTGAATCGTTGCAGAAGGTGCGTTGGCCAGAGTAGTCAGGTACCGCTCGGCGATGTTAATTTTCATGCGCACGCGGTTGTCCTCATAGTCCTTCTCCAGAATGGCAGCATTGCGTGCGATGTAGGCCAGGAGTTTGCCATCTGCTACATCGCAGGTCACGGTGAGGGTCTTGCGAGTGGCGTGCAAGGCTTGGGTTACCTTGGTCTGCAGGCGATCCAGTCCGGAACCGCTACGTGCGGAAATTTCCACGGACACAGGGCTCAACCGGCTGAGATAGCGAAGCGTCAGCGCGTCCGATACACAATCCGATTTGTTCAAGGCCAGCAGGATCGGCTTGGCCGCGCAATCGATTTCAGAAAGCACCGCATTGACTGCATGTATTTGCGCTTCTGCGTAGGGATTGGAGGCATCGACGACGTGGATCAGCAGATCCGCGGTCAGGGTTTCCTCCAAGGTAGCATGAAACGATGCCACCAGAGCGTGGGGCAGGTGGTGAATGAAACCCACGGTGTCGCTCAACAGGACTTTGGTGTTGGATTCGAGTGACCATGAACGGGTGCGGGTGTCCAGGGTGGAGAACAGCTTGTCTTCCACCAGCACATCCGCCTGGGTCAGGCTGTTCATCAGCGTGGATTTGCCCGCGTTGGTGTAGCCCACCAGGCTGACCTGAAATTCGTCTCCGCGGGCGGCGATCTGTCGCTCCTTGTGCTGCTCGATCTGGCTTAATTGGGTCTTGAGGTCCGTGATTCGCTTGCGGATCAGGCGCCGGTCGACCTCTAACTGTTTCTCGCCTGGCCCCCGCATGCCGATACCACCCTGGATGCGCGACAGGTGTGTCCACATCCGCCGCAGACGCGGTAGGGAATATTCCAATTGCGCCAGCTCCACCTGGAGCATGGCTTGGCGGGTCCGCGCGTGGTTGGCGAAAATATCGAGAATCACCTCCGTTCGATCAATCACCTTGACGTCCAGAGCCTTCTCCAGGTTTCGGACCTGTGCAGGTGAGAGGTTTTCGTCGAACACAACTACATCCGCGTCTTGAGCCGTCAACAGGGACTTGAGCTCTTCCAGCTTTCCACTTCCAACATAGAAGCGCGGGTTCGGTCGATCGACTCGCTGGGTCAGGGTTGCCAGCACACGCAACCCGGCGGTATCGGCCAGGCGCATCAACTCCTCCAGGGATTCGCTCGCTGACCCAACGTCCCCGGCATGGGTGCAAACGAGAATCGTGCTTTCATGGACCGGGGTGGACTCTGTTTCGATCATGACCAGTCAATTGCCTCCCGTGTCGGGATAGGCTCGCTTTGTTCTCGCCACACTACCGAGGGGCGAGCCAACGCCGCTACCGGATCCGGGAAATCCTCTCGGTAATGAACCCCGCGTGTCTCTTGTCGTGACAATGCCGCTTGAGTAATTAAGGAGGCCAACGTGCTGGCGTCCTGCAACTGCCATCCTTCGCGAGCGTTGAAGGCGTGTTGCATCGTGTGATGCGTCCAGTGGGCCAATGCGTTGGTGGCGCTTTCCAACGATGTCTGTGTTCGTACGATTCCTACCTGTCGCCACATCAGCGCCCGGATCGAGTTGGTAAGGTCCGCCGTGTCGATCGGCGGATGGGGCGGTTCCGGCAAGAGGCCGACAATGGGCGTGGGCTTTTCCTCTTCAACGGTCAGCGTTTCCGCGATGTGTTCGCCTGCCTCGGCCCCAAAGACCAAGCCTTCCAGCAATGAATTGCTTCCCAATCGGTTGGCCCCATGCATGCCGGTGGAGGCTACTTCTCCCACAGCGTAGAGATTCGGCACGGTCGTTCGGCCGAGCAGGTCTGTCAGGATCCCCCCGATCATGTAGTGGGCGCTCGGATGCACCGGGATCGGATCGCGTGAAATATCAAAGTCGTAGGACTCCACCAGGGCCACGATGGCCGGGAAGCGCTTTCGCATCTGCTCCGCATCCAGGTGTGTCAAGTTTAGATAGACGTGAGCCTTTCCTGTTCGGCTCATCTCTGCAATGATCGCTCGGGCCACCACGTCCCGCGGGGCCAAGTCGGCGTCGGGGTGATAGTTTTGCATGAATGGGGTGCCATGCTTGTCTGTCAGCCGAGCCCCTTCTCCGCGCATCGCTTCCGACAGCAGGAACCGGCAGGCCCCGGCAATGTACAGCGTGGTTGGGTGAAACTGGATGAACTCGATGTTCTCA
>JAJDCN010000144.1 GCA_029260815.1 Planctomycetota bacterium | reverse complement strand
GGTTTTACGTAACCAAAAACGGCTACAAAGCGAACTCAAAAAGGTACATGGCGATGCAGCAGACAGCACGATGATCTCCTGGACCTTGCTGTATTACATCAGCGAGTGGGTGATTCGTCTGGTGATGGTCGCGGTGGTGACGCGCCGGCGTCATCCGGCCGCGGCAATGGCCTGGCTGCTGGTGATCTTCTTTCTCCCTTGGGTCGGTTTGGTCTTGTACCTGTTGGTCGGCGAAAACTATTTGCACGGCCGCCGGATCAAGAAGCATGCCCGTCTGTTGACCGAGTTAAAAGCCCTGGGCGAACGATTTGTGGACCATCCCCATATCGCCCATCCGCGCCTCAGCCCCAGCTCGTCGGTCACCGTGGCCTTGGCCCAGAGCCTCAGCGGGATGCCGATTCTCGGGGGCAACGAAGTACATTTTGTCGCCCAAACCCACGAAGTGATTGACCAGCTCATCGCCGATATCGACGCGGCACAACACCACGTCCATCTGCTGTTCTATGTCTACGCGGATGACGAGAGCGGGCAATGTGTGGCTGACACACTGGCCCGGGCGGTGCAGCGCGGCGTGACCTGTCGCGTGCTGGTGGACGGGGTGGGGTCCGCATCCATGTTGAAAACACTTCGACCTGGAATGATCGAACAAGGCATCGAGGTGCAGGCCGCGCTGCCCGTGGGGCTCTTTCGTCGACGGGTCGCGCGCTTGGATCTGCGCAACCATCGCAAGCTGGCCGTCATCGACGGGCGTATCGCCTATTCCGGCTCGCAAAACATCGTCAATGCCGACTATGGACGCAAAGATCTGATCTGGCGGGAACTGATGGTCCGATTGACCGGCCCGGTCGTGCTGGAGCTTCAGGCGGTCTTCACGGGCGATTGGTATTTTGAGACCGACGAATGGCTCAATGGTCCCGCCTTTTTTCCCGAGCCGCAGGAGACCGGTTCCGTCGCCGCGCAGGTTCTGCCCAGCGGGCCGAACTACCCGACGGCCAATTTCCAGCGGCTCGTGGTCGCGGCCCTGCACACCGCGCAGAAGCAGGTCTCCATGACGACGCCGTACTTCATTCCGGATGAGCCGTTTCTCCAGGCGATGCAAGTGGCCGTATTGCGTGGGGTGGATGTAGACTTGATTGTCCCACGTCGGTCGGACCATGTGCTGGTCGGTGCCGCGGGCCGCGCCTACTATGAAGGTCTCCTCCAGGCGGGCGTCAACCTATACCTGTTTACCGACGGCCTGTTGCATGCCAAAACGATGCGGATCGACAATCATATTGCCCTGATCGGTTCCAGTAATTTCGACATCCGGTCGTTTGCCTTGAACTTCGAGATCAACCTGCTTCTCTATGGGGAGCAAGTGACCGAGGCTCTGCGTGTGCGACACGAAGGGTACAAGGAGCGCTCCGAGCGCTTGACCCTCGACCGATGGGTCCAGCGGTCGACAACGCAAGTGATCATTCAAGACGTGGCCAAGCTTTTTAGCCCGTTGCTGTAAGAGAGGGTCTCAGCCCTCCTGTTCGGTTCCGGCAATCATGGTCGTGGCGACTTGTTGCAAAACGGCGGACCAGCCCTGCTCCAACTCTGGGTTCCAATCGTTGCCGGACGCTTCGCGCAGGGCGGTGATCAGTGACTCGCCGACCATGGCGTAATGCTCGGGCTGGACGCCGTAATCCACGTGTCGCCGTCCCATGTCGCGCAAAACCGGCTCCAGGGCGTCCGGATTTTTCAGGTTGTCCATGGCCAGGATGAGCGCCGCTTTCAGATGGCCCCGTTGCTGATCCATATCGGTGTTGGCGAACAGCGGTTTGACCTCGGGATGATTGGTGAACAACAGGTCGTAGAACCGGACGAGGACTTCGTCCGCCTTGTGCGCCAGGGATGCGAAATGGCTTTGGACCAAATCGCTGGTGTTGTCGTCTTTCGGTTGATTCATGCGTCTTGTTCCTTAATCATAAGCAAATCGGCACCTGTTTGGGTATATCGGCACCCCCAGAAGCGTTCTGAAGGCCTGTGTAGGCCCAGGCTGCGAATCTCACGTTGACAATTCACGACCCAATTGGGATAATCGAGGGAACTTTATGAAACTGTATACGAACGAGCAAGGAGAGCATGGAACGAACGCTGATTATCCTGAAACCCGACGCCGTGCAGCGACGGCTGGTCGGACAGATCGTCTCTCGGTTTGAAAACAAAGGCTTGAAAGTCGCGGGTATGCGGCTGATGCAGATCAGCCAGGAGCTTGGAGAGCGGCACTACGCCGAACACAAAGGCAAGCCGTTTTATCCCGGCTTGCTGAAATTCATGACCAGCGGGCCGGTGGTGGTCATGGTCATCGAAGGCCCCGAAGCGATCGATATCTGTCGCAAACTGATGGGCACGACTTTTGGTATGGACGCGGAGCCCGGAACGATTCGAGGTGATTTCAGTTGCACGAAGACCTTCAACCTGGTCCACGGCTCCGACTCGCCCGAGACTGCAGCATTCGAGATCCCGCTATACTTTAAAGACGAGGACCTGGTCGAATACACCCTCGACGATCACCGGTGGAACGCTGACGGCGACTGAACCGGCGAGGACCGCACAAAATAGAAGGATAAACTCCGCCACCCAAGGCGCGAGCAAACCCCAATGGACCCGATCATCTACCTGGATCATGCCGCCACGACCCCTGTCGATCCAGCCGTGCGCAAGGCCATGGATCCGTGGTTCGCACAGGATTTCGGCAACCCCACGACCCTCTACGCCCACGGTGTTCGCGCCGACGAAGCCGTAGAGGGTGCCCGCCAGACCATTGCGCATGCCATCGGCGCCCAGCGTCCTCAAGAGGTTTATTTCACCGCCGGCGGGACTGAGTCGATCAATTGGGCCCTCAAGGGGATTGCCCTGGAACGGGTTCGCGGTCATATCCTTACTTCGGCGATTGAGCACTCCGCCGTGCGAGAGACTTGCCTGTGGCTGGCGGAGCGCGGCTTCGAGTTGACGATCCTGCCCGTTGCCCACGATGGCGTCGTCGATCCGGCCGAGGTGCGCAGAGCCCTCCGGTCGGACACGATCCTCGTGACACTGATGCACGCCAACAACGAAATTGGTACGATCGAACCGATCGAAGAGGTCGGCTCGGTCTTGACCGATTCGGAGGCCGCCTTCCATGTGGACGCCGTCCAAACCGTCGCCCATCTTCCAATCGATGTACAACAATTGCGCTGCGACCTGCTGTCTGCCTCCGGTCACAAGCTGTACGGGCCCAAAGGGACAGGCTTCCTGTACGCACGATCCGGTATCCGACTCGGCCCGCTCCTTCATGGCGGGGGTCAAGAGAGGGAGCTGCGCAGTGGAACCCACAACGTTCCGGGAATCATCGGACTGGCCAAAGCCCTTGAAGTCAGCACCCGATTGCTAGAGACCGAGACTCAACAACTGACCGCTTTATCTCGAAGACTGATCGATGGGATCCTGGAACGGATCCCAGGCGCCACCCTCAATGGCTCCACCGAGCGGCGTCTGCCTTCCAATGTACACTTTACATTTGAAAACACCCAGGGCGAGGCTCTGGTGCTGGGGCTGGATCTGGCCGGAATTTGCGTCTCGACGGGTTCGGCCTGTTCCACCGTATCGCTGGAACCGTCTCATGTTCTCAAAGCGATCGGATTGTCCGATGAACAGGCCCTGGCCAGCGTTCGATTTACCTTGGGGCGTTCCACGACCGAAGAGCAAATCGATGCGGTCTTGGAGGTCCTGCCGGAGGAAGTCAACCGGTTGCGGGCAATGAGCCCGCGCGCACTATAATCGAATCGACGAGGCCGTATGTATAGCGACATCGTCAAAAATCATTTCGCCAACCCGCGCAACGTCAAGGAGATTCCCGGCGCCACGGCCGTGGCCGAAGCGGACAATCCGGTGTGCGGGGATATCATGAAAATTTTCGTGAACGTCGTCGATGGCGTTTTCTGTGACGTGGGCGTCAAGACCCGCGGCTGTCCGGCAGCCGTCGCGGCGGGCAGTGTGCTCAGTGAAATGTTGATCGACCTGCCGGTTGCCGAGGCCGTGCGGATCGAAACCCGAGTCGTGGATCGGGCCTTGGGTGGGCTTCCGCGAAACAAACAGCACGCGACGGATTTGGCGGTCGATGCCCTGCGTGCGGTGATCCATCAATTTCAGAGTGAGAGGTTGCCATGAAACGGGAGAAGACAAAATCAAAGGATCCGGATCAGGACCGGCCGATGCCCCGAAAGCGGAGTCTCATGCCCCCGCCGGGCTACATGATCGACACGGGCAAGAAGCACCGCATCGAAGAGCCGATTGACTACGAAGAACTCCTGGACGACCGGGAGGAAGATCCGCCGATCGGAGAGAAACCGCACGTGATGCAGATCACGGTGGGGCAGATCGAAACCACCGCTTCGCTCAACACCAGTGAAACCGCAGTGCAACTGTGGCTTAAGCTGCCGTTGAAAGGCTATGCAAAGCTATGGGGCGAAGAGGATCTTTACTTCGAGATTCCGATGACCTGCCCGCCGGAAAACGCGCAAACCGAGGTGGAACCCGGTACCATCGCCTACTGGCCGGAAGGAGATTGCTTTTGCATCTTCTTCGGCACTCATCCGTTCGGGCCGGTCAACGTCCTGGGCCGCGTCGACTGCGATCCGAACCTGTTTCGAGATGTTACAGAGGGGCAGGAAGTTCACCTGGCTCGCGGCGAATAATCGATCGAGAAACCGAGCGACGCGGGCCTCGCCGCCGTCTCAGAGATAGCCCAGGTTTTTCATCTTCTCGCGCGCATCCGGCTGGATAGCGTATCGCTTGGAGGGCGCGGTCGTGGTTCGAAGTATGATCAGCCCGGGCTCTTTGGTAAGGTTCTGGCGGAACCCCCGCGGCAGAGGACCCGCCAGCGTTGGATCGTCACACTTAAATGTGAATTCTCCGTCTTGAGTTGCCAGTTTGTTGCCGCAGTAAATGTTTCTCGACGGCATGGGGACGCCATCAACCTCAACATGGACCGTGACCCGTGCGGAAACCGGCATCGAATCGAAAAGGAACCATCGGCCGATAAAATCCATTTCGTCTTCGATGACCAGGCGCTTGTCTTCAATAACGGCAAAATCGAAGGCGTAGGAGTTCTGTATCAGATTCTCGATTCGAAACCGTCCTTCGGTTGTGAGGGTGACCTTGTATGAATGCATCGTCGCGTCACCGGTAATCATCAGCATCAACGGGCGGTTCGAGCGAACCAACTGCAGATCGAGAAGGGTTTGCAATTCAAGAGCTACCACCGGTTGCTTCGACAACAAGTCGGTATTTTCGTGTGGATCGGTTTCCAAGTCGAACAACCGGTCCAAACCGGGCTGTCCGTCCATGGGTATCGCGGTTCGTACGAGCTTGTATCGCCCTCTGCGCAGGAACGCCTGATGGAGGTAGATATTGCCGAATGCCATGTTTTTCGGGGCAACGGCGACTTGGCCTTGTGCGCAGGGCCAGAGGCTCTTGCCGTCCAGTCCCTCCATCGGATAAATAACCTGACCCGCGTCGAGCAGCGTGGGAAACAAGTCGACGAGCTCCGCGATTCCCTCGACTTCCAAGGGGCTTGTCTGCTTTTTTTGGGGTGGTTTGATGATCAATGGCACGCGAGTGACATCTTCCCACACAGAGCTGTGTCCATATCGTTGATGCCTACCAATGCACTCTCCATGATCGGAAGTTACGACCAATGTCGCCCGCTCATAAATGCCCATATCCTTCAAGGCTTCGATCACGCGACCAACCTCGAAGTCCAAATAAGCCACACATTCTTCGTACCGCGCGCGGAGATATTCGTTCTCTCTCGGTGACCACGAGTCGCCAATCATGGATCGCCGTTGGATTGCACGGGCATA
Organism: Planctomycetota bacterium; assembly: GCA_029260815.1. Lineage (GTDB taxonomy): Bacteria > Planctomycetota > B129-G9 > JAJDCN01 > JAJDCN01 > JAJDCN01. Next base: position 33,467 of record JAJDCN010000144.1, on the reverse strand, counting down.
ATTTTTCTGAGTGCTTTTCCAGACCAGCGCTCCGTCGAGTGATTTGCTAAATTGATCGCGAAAGGGCGGAGGGGCGCGATAAAGGGTCGGAGTGTTATTGTAGTGGGCATCCATATAGTGCAGGAACACGAAGGAGCCGCGTTTTTGCGCCACGCCCTCTTGAATTGTCCGTTGGATTACCTCGAGCCGGGCATTTGGCGTGACATTGGTGTGATACTCGTCGAACCCGCGACCCAATCCGTATTCCGCCTGCATAGGCGGCGAAACGACCGCAGCGGCGGTCAAGAATCCGTTTGTTTGCAGGATTTCCGCAAGGAGCGGGACGTCTTCAAAGAACTTGTTGGCCGTGTCGACGCTGTGCCGGTTGGGATAAAGACCCGAAAACATCGAGGCGTGTGAACTGGGTGTGTAGCCGATGTTGGAATAGGCTGTCGTAAACCGTGCGCCTTCCTTCGAGAGTTGGTCCAGGTTTGGTGTCGTCAGCCGCTCGTTTCCATAACAGGACAGGGCGCTGGCTCGAACCGTATCGAGAGAAATTAGAATCAGGATCGGTTGATCCGCTTGTTGCTCGCCCTTGGAGCATTGAACCGTCGGTAGAAGTGCCAATCCCAGGAAAAGAAGTGCGAACCGCCGGAAACACGTGCGAGAAGTCGAGCTTGCATGGACGAAAGAACCAAACATCTGAAAGCCTCCTAATCTTGCAGTCATTTGCAAGATTATAGGGAGAAAAATAACCATGTCAATTATAATTTCTTATTAAAGCTGTTATTTTGTTGGGGCGAAATCTCATCAAACGCGACCCGACATGAAAAAATCACACATCTTTGTGCGGCGCGGTATAAAGAAATTCCTATTCGCTGCGTCACTTTGTGATGAGTGAGATTTTGCCGTCTATAAGCGGATAACGTTCCAGAAGCTCCAAGATGGAGGCAAGGTGCAACCGCCAACTGGTCCGGCTATAGCCGCCGGCAAGGACCATAGCGACCGGACGGTTCTGGGCCAGCGCGGTTTGTACCACGTACAGGTCCCGCGCGAGGATGCCAGCGTCGGTGACTTGGGTGAACTGATGGTCGTCGTCTCGATGGAGATCGACCCCGGCGATATAAACGATCAGGTCGGGGTTCGTGCGTTCGATCAATCCGGGAAGGTGGTGACGGACGATCTTCAGATAATCATCGTCGCTGATGCCTCGCTCGAATGTGACGTCCAAATCACTGGTGGCCTTCCAAAAAGGGTATAGGCCCCTGCCGTGGACCGAAAAGGTAAAGACTGTATCGTCTCCGGCAAAGATCTCCGCGTTGCTGTTGCCCTGGTGCAGGTCCAGGTCGACGATCAGCACGCGCCGGATGCTCCCTTCGGTCTGGAGGGCTTTGATCGCGACGGCGGTGTCGGCGAACATGCAGAAGCCTCGCCCCCGGTCGGCTTGGGCATGATGATAGCCGCCACCCAAATTGATCGCCAGGCCGCCGGTGAGGGCGGCGCGACACGCATAGAGCGTTCCACCGGTGGCTCGGCGCAGCGGGTCCACGATCAGCGGTTGGGCAATGGCCGGACTCAATCGCTCCAAGCCCGTAGGTACATACTCGAAGAAACGCGCCAAGTTGCCCGTGGTCCTGGTTGTCTTTACGTAATCAGCTGTGTGGGCCAAGAGCAATTGCTCGTCGGTAATCGGCGCGGGCTCGATGAAGTCGTCTGGGCCAAGCCCGCTGGACGCCATCAACGTTTTATAGATTTTCAATCCCTTGTGGATGTCATAGGAAGTGAGGAATCCCGCTGGAACGACTTGAGCGATTTCATGCTTTGGCGAATAGACCAGAGTGGTCCGCGCCGTGTCGGGAGAGAAGCCTGTTTGGGTGCAGCTGGCCAGAAGAATGAGAGCAAGGCAGACTGCGCCTCGGGCAAACCGCATTTATTCTCCGGTCGGCGGCGTGAACCCGACAATCCGTTGCTCGTGCTCGGTCCCCTGGCTCAGGACGACGCTCTCCAGCGCGCCCTTAAGGATTGCCAGTCCGGTGAACAGTGCGGGTCCTTGAATCACCGGTTCTGTTGCGTTTGAATCGTGCGGCGCGATGGAAACCAATTCGCACAATTCTTCGTGCTGGCACAGCAGGTCCAGGACGTTTTGTCGTAGGCCCCAGTAAGCGGTAGTGGTTTGGTCGTAAAACTTCTCCGTTTGGCTGGGCGGAAGCGCTTTGAGCGCTGCCTCCAGATTGACCACCTGCCGGAACAAAACGATCGCCTTGCTAACATCAAACGGTTCGGACTTCCCCTTGTTACTCATACTTCCTCAATGCGCCTGCTTATGTAGGATCATGCTCGGCCTTGATATTTGAACCTCACCTTTCGGGCCTCTCTTCGAGTTGCCGAAATCGAAGAGCTCGCCGCGGCATAGGGTACGGGTGTAATCCGATGCCGCACATCGCGGTAGAAAAACCGGACTGGGTCCGGTGGTGCCAGAGGTGGGACTTGAACCCACACCCTATTGCTAGGACCGGATTTTGAGTCCGGCGCGTCTGCCGATTCCGCCACTCTGGCAATAAAAGTACTGCAAGTCGGATTCGTGAGATTACCAAAACCGAGCCGGTTTGTCACTCGCCTTGGAAAGTTTTTTCCCGTCGCAGGGCCAGCGGTTCGCCGAGAATTTCCGTTAGGACGATCGCTTCTTTGAGAGAGTGTCCCCGAAGCCTCTTGTGCAGGCGGCCTTGCATCGCCGTGGGCGCCTGCTTTTCGACCTCCGCGCTTGAGGGTTTTCCCTCTCGATCCGCCATCTCCCGCGCCAGCGCAGAGATCTCGACCTCGTGCTCTAGTTCTCGGTGCATGCCCGATCGGGTCGTTTGGCTGAACTGAGCAACCTCTTGCTCCACCCGGGTGGTGAGGTGGCGGCCCTCGACGGTAGAGAGCGACCGGTGAACGGGCTCAGGGATCTCCTGCTCCACCGGTTGGGGTTCTTCTGGGCAGGCCGGCTGTCGGTCCACCGGCCGAGGTTGCTGCGGCCGGACCGGCGCGGGGGTAACTGGTGGCGCTTGGGGCTTCGGCGGAGCGTCAAGATTTTCCAGATACTTCCGGATTTCCTCCCAAGGCGAGGCAGCTTTTTGCGGGCCTGTCTGGCGCCCCTCGGGTTGTTGACGCTTCTGGTCTTGCTGTTTCTTGTCCCTTTTCTCGGTGATCTTTTTAATCAGCGAGAAGATCGCAGCCAGGATTAGGAATATAACGAACGGAAGGTCATCCACCGGTTGGCTCCTTCACGTGGGAGAGTCAGCCCGGGGCGGCCGGTCCGCCCCGGGCGATGTCGTTTACTTCGGCCGGCTAGTCGGCCGTTTCCGGACGGCCGCCGTCGGACTTGGAAATTGAGTCGCGCATACTGGTATCCGCCTGGATATTGCGCAGGCGGTAGTAATCCATGATGCCCAGGTTGCCCGAACGGAAGGACTCGGAAATCGCCAGGGGGATCTCCGCCTCGGCCAGTACGACCTTGGCGCGGTTCTCCCGAACCATGGCTTGCATCTCCTGCTCCCGGGCCACGGCCATCGCCCGGCGCTCTTCGGCCTTGGCCTGGGCGACCCGCTTGTCTGCTTCGGCCTGGTCGGCCTGGAGGCGCGCTCCGATGTTGTTGCCCACGTCCACGTCGGCGATGTCGATGGAGAGGATTTCAAACGCAGTGCCCGCGTCCAATCCCTTCTCCAACACGACCCGCGAGATGCTGTCGGGGTTCTCCAATACCTTCTTGTGGGTCTGGGACGAGCCGATGGTCGTGACGATGCCCTCGCCCACACGGGCGATGATCGTCTCTTCGGTGGCGCCGCCGACCAGACGGTCGAGATTGGCCCGCACGGTTACCCGAGCTCGAACTTTGACCTCGATGCCGTCCATGGCCACTGCGGCGATGAGCGTCTTGCCTTTGCCCGGGTCGGGGCAGTCGATGACTTTCGGGTTGACCGATGTTTGCACCGCGTCGAGCACATCGCGGCCGGCCAGGTCGATCGCCGCGGCCCGCGCAAAATCAAGATGGATGTCGGCGCGGCTGGCAGCGATAAGGGCTCGAATGACGTTGGGTACGTTGCCACGGGCCAGGTAGTGCGCTTCCAACTGATTCGCGGAAATGTCGATGCCCGACTTGACCGCCATAATCTTCGCGTTGATGATGACACTGGGGTTGACCTTCCGTAACCGCATGGCGACCAGCTGGAAAAAGCTGATGCGGGCGCCCGAGGCGAAGGCTCGCAGCCACAAAGCGCCGAAATTTATGATGATAAAGAAGACGACGATGGCCAGAAGAACTGCGATCCCGATGACGATCGCGGCAGGGTCAAGCGACGCTGCCAGTACTACGGGCCTGGTTGGGATGGCCAGAGGATTCATGAAACTTACTCCTTGTTCCGTGTTTTCTTCATTTGTCTGAAGTGTCAGAGGCGAGTGGTTTTCGGCTTTGTACCGCGCGGACGACGACACGGTTGCCTTCGACTTCCACGACCTCAATCTTTGTATGAGCGTATAACATTTCACCGCGGGTTACAACACTGAGTTTTCGATCGTCGATCCGGGCCATGCCTGTCGGCCGCAGGGCGCTCAGGGTCACCCCGTGTTTGCCGAGCAGGCCTTCGATGTTCTCCTCGCTGGAGGAAAAGCCGCCCGCTTTGGTTTGCGCGGTTTTCAGCGACAGGCGCGACAGGCCTTTGATAATCACGACCGGGACCGCGATGACCGTCAAGGCCGACAACACCGCGCCCAGGATCGGCCAACCGCCGTCGAAGCTGAAGTAAATACTGGTTCCGATCAGGACCATGCCCACGGCTCCGATGAGCCCGCCGGGAACAAAGACCTCGCACAAGACCAGCGCCAAGCCGAAGGCAAAGACCGCAATAATCGTTCCGATTCCCATCCTATGCCCTCGTTACCAATATCCGGTTGCCTTCGGTCTTGATCACTTTGACCTGGGTTCCCTTTTCGATGAAGTCGCCCTCTGCCGTGACCGTAAAGGGCTTGCCGTCAAATTCCGCTTTGCCGGCAGGGCGCAGGGATGTAATGACCACACCGACGCGACCTACAAGGGAGACTTCTTCGGCGACGGCCGCGGTAAACCCGCCCTCGGAAGTTTGCGCTGTGGCCAGGACCAGTTGGTTGAAAATGGGCGTCTTCGGCAGGAATCGAATCAGGATCAGGAAGAGGACCAGAGCGCACAGAAAACTAATCGCTAGAACCAAGGCGTTGGCTTTCAGCTCAAAGACCTGCCACTGCTCCGTGGGAATTACAAAGGACTGCATGGACAGAATCAAGGACGCCACGATGAGCAACAATCCGGAGACCCCTGCGATACCGAATCCGGGAATCACAAAGATCTCCAATGTCAGCAAGATTACCCCAATGACGAACAGGACGATCTCGATCGCGTCGGCCAGGTCCACCATGTACTTGCTGGTAAACAGGACCGCAAAGCACAACAGCCCGACGATCCCCGGCAGACCGAATCCGGGGACTTTGAACTCAGTCCACAAGGCCACCAACCCGACCATGAACAGAATCCCGGTGATCGTCGGCGAATTGAGGAACCGGACCATTTCCTCCGACCAGGTGATCTCGATGTGCGTGACGTTGGCTTGCGGGATCTCGTAGCGGGCCAGAAAGTCGTCGAAGTCTTTGGCCACATAGGTGGCGAATCCCAGCCGATAGGCCTCGGTGGCGTTAAAGGTGGGCAGCTTGCCCTTTTCCGTTAGAATGGTGTCGTCGTAAATCACCACAGACTCTTTAGATTCTTTTTCCAGCTCCTCGGTGGTTTTGTAGTGAATGCCGGTGGGCGTTAGGATCCGATGAACCTGCATCTCCTTGGTCACCATTGCTTCTGCCAAGAGCACCGGAAATTTGACTCCTTGACCTTCGCGATTCTGGGCATTGGTTCGGAATCGTTCGCGCAGAACGGTTTGAATTTTCTCGGGCGCCGTTTGAATCCCCTCCGAGGTTTGGTAGATCGGCTCGCAGTCTCCCAGGGTTGAACTCATGCGCATGATGATATGATCGCTGGCCAGTCCGGTCAGGGCTCCGGCGGAGATCGCTTTGTCTTCCACGTAGGAGAGCGTGACCGCATCTGTCTCAAGCATGTCCTTTTGAATGTCCAGGCCAGCCCCGACGGAGCCGCCCCAGGTGCTCATCCGGAAGATAATCGCAGTCGCGCCTTGATCTTTTGCACGGACGAGCGCACGCTCCACATATTTGGCCAAGCCGTAATCGACCGTTCCTTCTACGTCGATGACCGCGACCTTTTGGTTGGCGCCGGCTCGGCCCAAAATATTGTGGGACAACGTGATCAGTTTGCTTTCCGGCTGTCCGAGCGCTTGGGCGACATCGCCGCGATCTTTAAGCAATGGACCCGTAAATCCGGCGCCTTGGATCTGTTCTCCGGTGAGTTCCAGGAGCGTCTCTTGGTCCGCTACGACTCCTGGATCGTTTGCGGGCGGCTTGGCAGCCACCACAGGAGTGTGCCGCGCATTCGGCTCTTCCTGGCGCGTCGGCTGCACTTCCAGCCCACCTTCCTTCCGAAGGACCACCATGGATCGGTCGACCATCGCCTTGGCCAGTTCGGGATCGTAACCGCCTTTTTTACACAGAACCTCAAGCTTCTCCATCAGGAACAGGCGGAACCCGCTGTTTTCACTCTTGGTCGCTTTGGCATCGTACGCCAAGGGCGGACAACGCCCAAGCACCGCCTGGTCGGTGGCCAGGATCCGCTGGCAGGTCAGGGCAATCAACAGGCCGTAGCCGGTCGCTTGATGGTTCACAAAGGCGATTGGGGGGCTTTCTTTTGGCAGGTTCTTGAGCTCTGCCAGGATCTTCAGGGTCGGTTCGAGTTGCCCGCCGGTCACGTCCAGATCCAGGACCACAAAGGGCGGGGCTGCTTTGGCGGCTTGCCGCAGAAGGCGGGTGGCCTTTTGGACCATGAAGAAGTCCACCTCGCCGGTGAGCCGGATGATGGGGATGGGCGCGGCTTGGGCCGGCGTCTGCTGCAAACCTGGAGGTGCAACGGGTTTGGGATCGCGGGAGAATGCGACGGAGTCCCACACGGTCAGTGCCAGAGCAGACAGGATTAGGGCGATACCGATAATTTTACGCATAAGATTCTTTACATTGAAATCTGAGTTTGGAAGCTGCTGCGAGAGACGGGTCTTTCGCAAGCCTTCGCCTTCGGCCCGTTTTTTCGTGCGCAGTGGTGGAGGATAGGGGATTCGAACCCCTGACCTCTTGCATGCCATGCAAGCGCTCTACCAGCTGAGCTAATCCCCCGTTGCCGGTACGGAATCTTTTACGACCGTAACATGAAAGTTTGATTATACGGGGAGGATAGAGAGGTGTCAATCTTCCTTTCGGCCCGGCAGTTTCGCAAGCGAACGATGGATCTGCTTGCGGTTCACGTCGATCCATTCCGTTTCGAGTGCGCTCTCTAACGCTTTGCGCGTTTCCGGCTCCGCGGGGGCAAAAGCCGCCAACAAATGGGCGGCACGGGGACGTTGGTTGGGGCCCCCGTGGAGGAGATACGTGCGCAGATCGCCCAGGAACTCCGCTCGATGTTTGCTGAGCGACTTTATCGCATCGAAAGCCGCGCGCTGCAAGTACTCGTCATCATCGAGCACGTCCGAGATTAAGTGCTTGACGACTTTCGGGCCCACCACATCGTGGCGCACCACGACCTTCAGGGCCTCCGTGCGGAGGAACGCCTTGGACGGCCTCAGATAGATTCCCTGGACGACCTTCAGCAAGGTCTCCGAGGGCTCCTCCATCCGGGCGACTTGATCGATCGCGTGGAGGCAGACACTGTCTCGCTCGTCCATCAGGTCTTCCTCCACCTGCGCCAGGCGCTCCGCCTCCGAGGGACCGCAGCCGGCCCATGCCAGCAGTGCGAGAGCGAAGAAGATAGAGAAGATCTTGTTTGAAAAGCGGGGGCTGAATCCCACGGTGTCTGCTCCTGATTGCCGATGAAAACCAAGCCTGATTGTAGCGATCCGGTCTCGACAGTCAACGACAAACAGCCCGGCTCTTGAAACCCATCCGGCAAAAGGCTAGAGTCGGTAGATCGATTCCGACTGCGAGGAGCATCGAATGATTACGGCAGTAACCGGCGCCACGGTGTATACAAAAGAGACCTCGTTTTCAGGAACCTTGCTCGTGCGTGACGGGCGGATCGAAGCGGTCGGGCCCGCGGTGAAGATTCCCACTGGCGCCCGGCTGATCGACGCGGCGGGTTGTCACCTGCTCCCAGGGTTCATCGACGTGCACGTTCATGGGGCCGACCAGGTCGACGTGATGGAAGGTGCCGACGCGGTCCGAACCATCGCGCGCTTTAAGGTCCATCATGGGGTCACCGCCTTCGTCCCGACCACCCTGACGGCGCCGATCGAACAGATCCTTGCCGCCGCCGAAGGCATCGCGCAGGCGAGTCGCCAACAAACGGCCGATGCGACGCTGAAGGAAGCCCGCGTGGTCGGTGCCCATTTGGAAGGTCCCTTTCTTTCGCCCGACTTCACGGGCGCGCAACCGGCCGAGCACCTCCTGGCCCCACGGGTGGAACTGGTCGAGCAGTCCGCGGCGATCTTGGGCGATCTGTTCAAACTCATGACCCTCGCCCCGGAACTTCCCGGCGCCACCGACGTGATCCGAAGACTGCGAGAGCTGGGCGTCCGCCCGTCCGCGGGGCACACGGCTGCAAGTACCACAGAATTCGTAACGGCCGTGGAGGCGGGGATGACGCACGTGACCCACACCTTCAACGCCATGCGCGGCATCCATCACCGGGAGCCGGGGATTCCCACCATCGCGGCGGGGCGCACGGACGTGTTGTGCGAATTGATCTGCGACCTCGTCCACGTTCACACCGAAGTCCTGCGCCTGTTCATTCGCGCGAAATCCGCCGCCGGCTGCATCCTGGTCACCGACGCGACCTCTGCCACCGGCGGGCCGGACGGCACCTACACTTTGGGTGGTCACACCGTCACCGTCGCCGACGGCATCTGCCGCACCGCGACCGGCGCGCTGGCCGGCAGCACGCTGACCATGGACCAGGGCGTTCGCAACTTGGTGAATGACGTGGGCTTAACCCTCGGCGAAGCGGCGTTGATGGCCGCCACCAATCCCGCCCGAGCCCTGGGTCTTGATGATCGCAAGGGGTCTCTCGCCGATGGCCTGGACGCCGACCTCGTCATCCTGGGCCCGGACCTGCAAGTCCGGCAGACCCTTATCGCCGAAGGAGTCGGGCGAAGATCATGAAATGGGTGACCAAGAGCAAGGGTACAAGAATGGTCGGTATGTACCAGGCCGCCCCGAGGTCCGGTGCTACATTCACGTGCCGGAGGGCATTGAGCAGGTCCACCGAGCCGACAATGTTGAAGGTCCAGACCATGCCCACCGCTGCGGACCAGCCCGCCCGTAGAGCGATGAGGGCCAGCAGGGCCAGCACACCGGTGATCAAGTCGCCGTAGGCGGCAGCATTGGCGAACCCTTCAGGTAAGGAATGGTCCACCACGCCGGGAACGAGGAATACCATTCCAACGTGGCGAAAGACATGGGGCAGGCCCAGCCAGAAAAGCGCTTCGTGGGTCGGCTTCTTTTCCAGCCACGGCGCGAACAACCATTTTGCGATGAAGCCCCATACGATGAGACTTAAGAGAAACTGCAGTCCGAAGATTGCCTGTATATCCATGGTTCGATCACCTCAATAGAGTTCCCGTTTATGGGGCTATTGTTCGTGATGGGCCGGTCCTTGTCAATGGATCTTGGGAGCTGCTGCAGGGGATAATCGACTCGATCAGGGGCGGCTCATGGCAAGAAGAGGCATCGACCTCCAAAACGCGGCGCCCTTGACAGTAAATGACAGCAAATGACGGTAACAATTCCGTTTACCGTCATAATCTAACCGGATGTGCCGCCTGCACTTATTGATGGGGTATGACAGTAATGACAGTAAATTCTCCACTCTTTTATAAAAGGCAAGATGCTCTATCGTGCCGCTCTAGAGGTTGTGAGAAATGTTGAGAAGCCCCGGATTTACCGTCATTGCCGTCATATGCTGTCATAGGAGCGTAGCTGGGCCATCCGGCAAGTCTTTCTTTCCATCATCCTGAACGCAGTGAAGATCTACTTTGCAACTCTTTTCCGCCTACAGACCAGATTCGTCGCTTTGCTCAGAATGACGAAAATGGCAGTGGGGTCCCGGCGGTTGTCATCGACGACAGCAACACCCCGCCCCCCCCCCCGGAATGTAAAGAATGTAAAGTTGATAGTGTCGGCAAGGGTCGGCAGGGTCGGCAAATCGGGGCCATTCAACATCTTTTTAGACCCTCATTCCCTTTCCCTGGCCAAAAAAGATAAGAAGTATGCGGATATGCCCTTTTTGCCGACCCTTCCCGACCCTGCCGCTCGGCCCGGGCTCTTCTCCGCCAGCCCGCGCCTTCTTTCCGTCATCCTGAACGTAGTGAGGGATCTAGCTCGCTAATGAAGAGGTTTGGCCCCTGTTGATGAATGATGGCATTGCGGGGCTCTGCCGCCCCCTGAGTGAGCCACGCCCGTGGCTCACTTCGGGGTTGCCTACATCTCCGACAGGGGCTCGATGCCCAGCAGGCGCAGGCCGTTGGCCAACGTCTGGCGGACGGCGGCAACGAGGGTCAGCCGCGCGGCGGTGAGGTCAGGGGCGGCTTCATTAAGAACCCGATGGGCTTCGTAGTAACTGCTGAACTCGCGAGCCACTTCCAACAGATAGGTGCTAACCAGGGATGGCTCGTATTGTTCGGCGGCGCGGCGAATGGTGGGGGGGAAGTCGGCCAGCTTCTTGGCCAATTGAAACTCCGCCTCTTCGGTGAGCAGCTCCAGGTTTGTGTCCGGTCCGATCGGCTTGCCCCATTTGCGCTCGATGCTGCAAACGCGCACGTGGGCGTATTGCAGGTACGGCCCGGTCTCGCCTTCGAAGGAAAGGATGCGGTCCCAATCGAACTCCACGTCGCGCTTGCGGCGGTTGGACAGGTCGGCGAAAATGATCGCCCCGATACCCACGGCGCGACAGACGTTCGTTTTGTCTTCGAGATCGGGATTTTTTTCGGTGACGATCTTTTCCGCCAACTCGATCGCTTTGTTGAGCACCTCTTCCAAGAGGATTGTCTTGCCCTTGCGGGTAGACATCTTGGCATCCTTGAATCGGTAGTGGCCGAACTCGGCATGGACCAAGCCGTGGGCCCATTCCCGGTCGAGCAATTCCAGCACCTTGAAGACCTGTTTGAAGTGAAGCTTCTGCTCCTGTCCATGGACGTAAACCATCCGGTCGAACTTGTAGGTTTGGTAACGATACTCCGCCGCCGCCAGGTCCCGCGTGGCGTACAGCGTTGCTCCGTCGGATTTCAGCAGCAGGCACGGCGGCATCCCGTGGCCCTCCAGGTCGACGATCAGCGCGCCTTCCGACTCGGTCGCCAACCCGGCGGCCTTAAGCCGCTTGATCGTGCCGCCCATCTTGTCGTTGAAGAAGCTCTCGCCGGAGGCCACGTCGATGTGAACCCCGAGCATGTCGTAGATCCGGTCAAATTCCTTGAGGCTGTCGGCCTTGAACCGCTCCCATAACGCCACGTGTTCCGGGTCGCCCTCTTCCAATTTCTTGAACGCCGCACGAGCCGCGTCTTGGAGCGCGGGGTCCGCCTCCGACTCCGCATGGAACTTTACGTACAACGCCACCAGCTCGGAAACCGTCAGTTCCTCCGCCGGCTTGTCGCTCCATTTTTTGTACGCCACGATCATGGAGCCGAACTGGGTGCCCCAATCGCCCAGGTGGTTGATGCCGATCGTCTTGTAGCCCAGCGCGTCGTGGAGCTTTTTGATCGCATGGCCGATCACCGTGGAGCGCAAATGTCCGATCCCGAAGGGTTTGGCGATATTCGGAGAGGAGTAGTCCAGCACCAACGTCTGGCCCGCGCCGACTGTAGAATGGCCGTAGGTCGCGCCTGTCTTTATCACCGCCCCAATCGCGCGACCGACGAAGGCGATCCGGTTAACGAAAAAGTTCAGGTAGGGCCCCGCGGCGGCGATTTTCTCGATGCTTCCGGCGGGCGCCAGTTGGTCCGCCAGTTCCCGGGCGATCTCCACCGGGTTGCGCCCCTGCTCTTTGCCCAGGAAGAAACAAGGCAGGGCATAGTCGCCCTGATTGGCCTTCTGCGGTCGCTCGATCAACGACGCGATGTCCGCACCGCGCATCTGCAGCGTGGTGCCAAGTAGTTCGGCGATTTCTTTGATGAATGTGTCCAAGCTTCTATCCAATCACTTCGCGGAGGATGCGCAGGTGGTTTTGCCCCAGGATCTTGCGGATGTCGCTCTTGCGGAATCCGCGGTCCACAAGCTCTCGCGTGAGGGCCGGCATCTTGCCCGCGTGTTCCAGGCCCTCCGGCAGTCGATCGATCCCATCGAAGTCGGTTCCGATCCCCACATGGTCGATCCCGACGAGCGCAACGATGTATTCTATATGATCCGCTACATGGGCGATAGTCGAAATCTTTTCTTGTGTCAGAAATCCGGTGTAGATGTTAACGCCGATCACGCCGCCGCATGTAGCGATCGCTTTGATCTGATCGTCTTTCAAGTTCCGCGGCACGGGGCACAGGGCGTGGACATTGGAATGGCTGGCGATCACCGGTGCTTGTATGCGACTCATCACGTCGCGGAAGCCTGTCTCGTTGATGTGCGAGATGTCGAGAATCACGCCGCGGGCGTTGAGCAGACGGATCGCCTGTTTGCCCAACCGCGTCAGGCCTGAGCGGGTGGGCTTTCCGCCGATGCCCGTGGCCAGGGCGTTGGATCCGTTCCAGACGATCCCGAAGCAGCGCACGCCCAGAGCGTAAAAGGTATCGATCAGGTCCAGGTTCCCGTCAATGGCATAGCCGCCGTTTTCCAGCGAATGCATGACGGCGATCTTGCCCGTTCGGCGTGCGGCGGTCAGTTCGCGTCCACAGGTGACAAGCGCCAGGTCGTCCGGATGCTCGGCGGCGAATTTTTTCGTTAGCGCCAGGATCGACATTGCCCGCCCGGTCGGCTGCGGATCGTCCGGCGGCACGAAGGCGGCGAAGAACAGTCCACCGAAATTCCCCTGTCGCAGCCGGGGCAGATCGATCTGCAGCCGCCGGCCCTTGGGCGGGGCCCACCGATTCCCCTCGCGGCGATAGAGCATGGCCCCGACCGTATCCACATGGGAATCGAACAGAAACCCGTCGTTATGGATTTTCTTGTACGCTGTGTTGTTCACCATGTCGATGACGACACTCCATTGCTTGCACTAGGAAAAACGTTTCGCCTGGGTAAGCCGAAGCGTGCTATACTAAACAGTACCCACGGCGTTGTCAAATCCTCCACGGACCGATAGAACATGAAGCTCAGCCCGTATGACGTGGTTTTGTCTATCTCTGTTTGTTTTGGGCTTGTCGTTCAGCCTTTGCTTTTGGTCCGCCCCAAGAGCCTTCGCCGGGCATGCTTTCTTCGCAACCTGACCTACTTTTGTCTGTGCGCCTTCGCGATGCCTTTTTTTCCACGATCGAGCGTCATTTCTCTGGCCGTGGTTTTGGCAGTCCAAGCGGTCTTTGCTTTGATGGTCTCATCTTTGCGCGAAAGGATTTGGGCGTTGCATTCCGGGCCAATCGTCCGGCTGTTCATCGGGATCATTCTCCTCGTCGGGTCGCTGGAATGGATCGTCCGGGTTCTGTATCGAAGCGGTCAACTCACGTTCAATTCCCCCTATAGCGTTTGGGCCGAAGATTCGGCATTGTCACCGCGCCAAGGTGTCCTTGTGTGCGCCGTTCTCTACGCACTGGTCATCCGGCCCTTTTTCCTTTTCGATGCTCTCTCCTTGCAAGCCAAGGGGATTAGCTTCTACCGCAATTTGGTTCTGGTCTGCCTGTGCGGCCTGGTTGTGCCGTTCTACGAGCTATTCGCCGTGTGGATGCTCGCCGGGTTGTTGATCGCCGAAACGAGTTGGATGCTCCTGCAGACACGACGATCGGGACCGCAGCGAAGGCTCGGGCTTGCGCGTGTCCGACCGCTTTCTCGGGGGGCCGTAGTCGTGGCCCTGTCGTTCGTAGTGGTCGTCGGTGGCTCTGAATGGATCGCGAGAAGTTTGGTCCGCGCTGGTCTGGTAACGGCCTTTACGCCATTGCAGACCGCCCGCTTGGAGGGAATCGCCGACTGGCGCCGTGCACACATTATGGGCGATACGTATCGGGAGCCGGACCCGGTTTTGCTATGGCGGCCCGTGGACCGAGAGCCTTACACGGCGCAGCGGTTCAAAGGGCCCGTGGTGAAAATCCCCAAGCCGTCGGGTACTTGGCGCATCCTGTGCTACGGCGACTCGAACACCGATGGCGTTGAGACAGACAGTTGGCCGGAGCAGTTGCAAAAGGTATTGAGCAGTGCGAAGGACCCAACCCAATACGAGGTGCTGAATGCGGGTGTGGTGGGCTACTCGTCCCACCAGGGGTTGTTGCGTTTCGATCAAGAGGTCGAGACCTACACCCCGGACGTCGTATTCATCGCCTTTGGGTGGAACGACTGCGTCGACGCGTACGGGCGGCCGGACAAGGACTACCGGGCTCCGTCCTCCTGGGTCGTGGGCGTCGAACGGACGCTGCTGCAATTCAAGGCGTACCTGGTGCTCAGGAATTGGTTCCTGAACTTCCGGAGCGATCCAGCATCACGAACGGGTGAGGATACCGCGCGAGTGTCTTCGGAGGACTACCTGAACAACCTGGAGCAGTTTGTCCGGATTGCCCGCGACCACAAGGCAACAGCGATCCTTCTGACCCGGCCGCATAAACTTTCTGAAGCGGACTTGGCCGGAGATCGGACCTGGCGCCGCCGGGTCCCCGATTACAACGATGCTCTGCGAAAGTTTGCCAGGGATCGGAAGGTGCTACTGATTGACACCCAGGAGATCTTTGCAAACCGGTACGCCGATCTGTTTGGCGACGAGTGCCATTTTACCGAGGTCGGGCGCAAGAAGATGGCCGAAATCCTCAGCCAGGAATTGGTCGAGCGGCGCCTGTTACCCGGCAACCCGTAACCGCCTATCATGTGTTCTCCGCAGGTGTCTTTTCTTTTCGTTTCCGAATGACCACCGTTCCCGCGATGAAGTCGTGTACCGCTCTTCGCTTGTCATTCGTAAGCAATGTGACAAGTTCGGCAATGCCCCAGATAAGTCCACCACAACCCCACAGTGTGGTTAAAGTCGACTGCTCTTTCAGAACGCTCTCTACCCTCCTTCCTTCCTCGGGTGCCAGGTATTGTTCGTCGGGCATGTCGAAGAGAATGATCCAGACGCTCATGCTCCAGAGCAGCGTGAACAGAATGGACACGGAATCTCGAAGCACGGCGTGCTTCCACAACAGCGCGCGGCCATTGGTCTGAACGACCCGGACGCCGGCAATCATCTTGCCGATTGTCCGGCCCCAGTATCGGTGAAAGATGATCGTGTAACTTGTAAGTAAGAGTCCGTTTGGCAACACGAGAAGGGTCCAAGACAGCCGGGATTGTTCTATCGCCCAATCAAAAAGGAAATTCAATGGATAGAACAAGAGACCATCAATTATTAATGCCCAGAATCTCGGGAAGAATCCGCCGTATCGCATGTCTGGCGTCAGGTAAGACTTTTCTTTATCGCACATGGTCAGAGCTTCTTTGTGTAAACGACCATGTGGCGGCCTTTGCCGTAGTAGTCGCGGCTGGCTTCGATCCCGTGGATTCGGATCGGTTTGCCCGATACGACGGGGCGGAAGCCGGCTGCGTCGTAGAAGGATCGGGAGCCGGGGTTCTCCGGCCAGGTGACGAGGGAAACGGATTTGCGTCCGCGGCGGACCATGTTGTTGCAGAAAGTGTTGACCAGCATCCGGCCAATACCGCAGCGGCGGTATTCGGGCGCGATGGCCAGGGCGTGGATGTAGCATGTCTCCTCATCAGCCTGGGCCGCAAAGCCGATAAGCAGCCCGATCACCTTGCCTTCGACCTCGGTCACGAAACAGGAGTCCCGAAAATTCTCCACCAGCACGCGAAACTGGAGGGCAAGAATCGCATCGGCCTGCTCGTTGAGCGCGATGCCCATCCAGCGAGAATTGAGCTTGTGCAGCGAGAGAAACTCATTCGCGGCGACGGCTCGGATCGTGATTTCCATGGCAGTTTTCCGACCACCGCCTACAGTAGGAGGTGGCTCTAAGGCTTGATTTCTCTTGACGTTGCATCACGAAAATGGTATTCTACTACGCTTGGAATGGGCTGTCAATCGTAGGTCTGCAGCGAGAAGAGAGGTTCTATGCGACTGCTTGTAACGGGTGGGGCGGGTTTTATCGGAAGCAATTTCGTCAAACACATCTTTCGCACGCACCCGGACTATCGGATCTGTGTGATGGATGCCTTGACCTATGCGGGCAACTTGGATAACTTCCCCGCCGAGGTCAAGGAGTCGGGTCGGTTCGAATTCTGGCAGGCGAACATCAACCAGAGCGAGATCGTCGGCGAACTGGTGAGCCGTTCCGACGTGATTGTCCACTTCGCAGCGGAGACCCACGTGGCCCGCTCGATCTACGGCAACCGGCACTTCTTCGAGACCGACGTGCTGGGCACCCAATGCCTGGCCAATGCCATCTCCAAGAGCGACCACATCCAGATGTTCGTTCATATCTCCACCTCTGAGACCTACGGCACCGCCGAGACCGCGCCGATGACCGAGGACCATCCGCTTAAGCCCATGAGCCCCTACGCCTCGGCCAAGGCCGGCGCGGACCGACTGGTCTACAGCTACTACGCCACCTACGACATGCCGGCGGTCATTATTCGTCCGTTCAACAACTACGGACCGAACCAGCATCTGGAAAAAGTCGTACCGCGCTTCATCACCTCCGCCCTGCTCGACGAGCCACTGACCATCCATGGCGACGGCTCGGCCCTGCGCGATTGGCTCTTTGTAGAAGACCATTGTTCGGCGTTGGACAAGTTGATCCACACCGATCCGGCCAAGGTCAAAGGCGAGGTCATCAACATCGGTTCGGGCCGGGACATCTCCGTGCTCGACATCGCCAAGATGGTGGTCGAGATCATGGACAAACCGAAGGAACTGCTGTCGTTTACCGAAGACCGGCTTGGCCAGGTCCACCGCCATATTTCCTCCACCGACAAGGCGGAGCGGCTGTTGGGCTGGAAGGCGTCGACCCCGTTCGAGGCCGGCCTGCGCCGGACGATCGAGTGGTACAAAGACAACCCCCTCTGGTGGGAAAAACTCAAATGGATGCGGTCGGTGGCCATTGCAGTAAAGGACGGAAAGATTATCTACTCGTAATGAAGAACCGCACCAGATCCGAACAGTTCGGCCCGGGGGGGAAACCTCTTTGGGCCGTTTCTTTTTTGCATCGCAGCGTCCGCGGAAGACGGTGGGTCTGACCGATGGCCACGGCGAAAGAAACCGGTTGCGATTATCGGCGGCTCTTGGCCTGCTTCGTGCGCCTGGACCTGCGGGCGAAGTATGTCGGGTCCATCATGGGCTGGGTCTGGACGGTCTTTCAGCCGCTGTTCATGCTGGCGGTCTACACGTTTGTTTTCTCCATGGTGTTTCACATCGAGGTGGCCGCAGAGACCGGCACCAGTTACTATGCCTTGTTCTTATTCTGTGGCCTGCTGCCGTGGCACGCATTTCAGCGGGGCGTGATGCGCTCGACCGGTTCTCTGGTGGAAAACGCGAACCTGATTAAGAAAGTCGCCTTTCCGGTCAACATCGTACCCGTCTACTTGTCCGTGTCGGAATTAATCAGCGAGTTGGTCGGCTTCGCGCTCCTTCTCGGGGCCATTGTCCTGTTCGATCCGCCGCTGCATTTAACCGTACTGCTGCTGCCCCTTGTGTTGGCTGTGCAACTGCTCTTTACTCTGGGGGTCGGCTGGATCGCCGCCTGCGGCAACGCCTACTTTCGCGATGTCTATCAGTTCATGGGTTTGTTGATGATGGCCTGGTTTTTCGGTACGCCGATCCTCTACCCGTTGGAAAAAGTGCCTGCCGGGCTACGAACCCTGCTGGGGATCAACCCGATGGCCCATCTGATGGAGATCTACCGGGCGATCCTGTTGCGCGGCGAATTGCCGGCAGCCGGCTCGGTAGCAATCTTCTGTGGCTTTGCGGTGGTGGTGTTTGTCGGCGGCTGGGCGGTGTTTCGGCGGAACGAAAAAGCGATTGCGGATTTTCTTTAGAGGGCACTGGGTTGCTGGCGATCAAAGCAGACAAGATCAGTAAGTCCTACAAGATCTACCCTTCGCCGGGCGCGATGCTGGTGGAGTGGTTGACCTTCGGCCGGGCGGTGCGCCACACGCCCACCCGGGCGCTCACGGATTTGTCCTTCGAGCTGCAGGAGGGCGAGACGCTTGGGTTGATCGGCGCCAACGGCGCGGGTAAAAGCACGCTGCTGCGCCTGATGGCCCGCATCACAGAACCGACCACCGGCTCCATCGAAGTCCACGGCCGAGTCTCCGCATTGATGGAATTGGCCGCGGGGTTTCACCCGGACTTCACCGGTCGGGACAATATCGCCATCAAGTGCGCCCTACTGGGCATGAGCAAGGAAGAAGAAGCGGAGAAATTCGCGAAGATCCTGGAGTTCTCCGAACTGGTCGACGTGATTGACCACCCGGTGCGGACCTACTCCACGGGCATGTACGTGCGGCTCGGCTTCTCCGTGGCGATTATGGTGGAGCCGGACATCATCCTGATCGACGAAGTACTCACCGTGGGCGATCAACACTTCCAAGACAAATGTCTGCGCCGCATCCGCGAACTCAAAGACGGCGGGACCACTATCGTGATCGTCTCCCATGACATGAAGCCGGTCAAATATTTGTGTGACCGGGTCCTGTGGCTCGACCAGGGGCGGCCGGTGGACTTCGGCCCGAGCGCTCACGTGGTGGATGAATATATTGACACCGTCCGCGTCGCCGACAGTCGCGAAGCGATCCAGGCGGAGAACGTCCGGATGCGCACCGGTAGCCGCGAGGTCTGGATCGAAGGAGTTCGCATCCTCGACGCTGCGGGCGCCGAATGCTCCACGTTTGCCTCCGGCGATTCCATGGCGATCGAAATCAAATACGACACCCGGATCCATGTGGAACGGCCTACGTTCCTGGTCACTCTGTTCCGCAACGACGATGTGGAAGTGGGCTCCTGTTCCTCGCGGACCGACGGTGTCAGTCCGGAGCGCATCGCGGGGCCGGGCATCGCGGTGCTGTCGATCCCGCGACTCGACCTGCTGTCCGGCTCCTACGAGGTCACTGCGGAGATCCAGGACGCGAGCGGTATCCGACCCTACGACGCCCACTACCGGCTCTACAGCTTCAAGGTGCGCAACGCGCGCGAAGACTTCGGCATCTGCAGGCTGGAGCATGCATTTCGTTTCGAGGCGTCCCCATGAATCAGACGCCGACGGTCAGCATACTGATCCTCAACTATAACGGACTGCGGTGGCTCAAGGATTGCATCGAGTCTCTGTCGGCCCTGGACTACCCCGCGGAGCGCGCGCAAATTATCCTGGCGGACAACGCGTCGACCGATGGCTCCGTGGATTTCGTACAGAAGACATTTCCCCACGTGAAGATCCTCGCCTTTGACAAGAATCTCGGTTTCGCCGCGGGCAACAATCGCGCCGTCGAACAGGTGGACAGCGAATACATCCTGACGATCAACAACGACACGATCTCGTCGCCGGACTTGCTGGGCCCCATGATGGACGCCTGCCAGTCGGGTGCCGCGTGTGCCGCGGCACACAATCTGAGTTGGGACGGCCAGAAGACGGTCTACTGTGGTGGCCGGATCAACTTCTTTGGAACCGGTCTAAACGTCGAAGCGCCGCCGGACTCCGACGTGCCGTTCGAAACGCGCTTTGCCTGCGGCTGCGGGACTCTGATGCCGCGGGAACTGTTCCTGGAGGTCGGTGGCTACGACGAAGACTTCTATATGTATCAAGAAGACGTGGACCTGGGCTGGCGCCTGAACGTACTTGGGCATAAGATCGTCGCAGTTCCTAAGGCGACCATCCGTCACTACGAGGGCGGCACAACGCATCAGACGCCAACCTTGTTCCAGAAATCCGTCTCGATCCGAAACCCCATGCTGGCGATGGTCAAAAACTACGAGCAGGACACGCTGCAAAAGGCCCTGCCGAGTCTGCTGCTGCTGACCATGAACCGAGTCATGGTGCACATGGGGGTTGAGGGCTACGACGAGCAATCGTTGCAGGTGTTCGAGCAAAAGCTCGCCGCCGACAACGAGACGGATCGCGCGGAGTTGGTCATGACCATGGCCAATCTCGCTGGGCTCCACGGGTTTCTGTCGCTGCTGAGCAAGATGATGCCGAAGCGTCAGAGGATTCAAAGCCGACGCACCGTCTCCGACGCGGAAATTTTTGAGAAGTTCCACGTCGACCTGGACTACGGGAGCTACCGCGTGGAGACCAATCGCGGGGTGACCCTGTTGCAATTGCTGGAGCACTTCAACATCGCCAATCTGCTGGAGCCGAGCGCCCTGGACGCGGAGGTCCTTCAATACGTGGGGCTTTTGGATATGCGGATCGCCAAGCTCTCCAGCGCCCTGCAGCGCAGCCAGCTTGAACTTAAGGCCCTCCAGAATTCCCGAAGTTGGCGCTGGCTCTCCAAGCTTCACAGCCTGACCCGGAGGCTCGGCTTCCGATGAGCAGCCTCCAGGACGCGGCGGTTTCGGTGATCGTTCCGTGTTACAATTCGCTGCGCTTTGTGGACACTTGTTTCAGCGCCTTGGGGCGTTCGACGCACCCACCTGACGAAATCATTGCAGTGGACGACGCCTCCACCGACGGCACGCCCGAGCATTTGGAGAAGACTTTTCCCAACGTCCGAGTCATCCGCCGCCGGCGCAACGGCGGCTTTGCACGAGCGGTCAACACTGGCATGCGAGCCGCCCGGAGTGAGATGATCGCGCTGCTCAACGTGGACACCGTTGTTGCCGAAGACTGGCTGGGTGCATTGGTCACCACGCTGCAGGCCGATCCGACCATTGGGATCCTCGGCTGCCGCATGACCGATGCAGAAGGTTGCGTTCGCCACGACGGGGGCACGATCGACGAGCTGGGGCTCACAGAGCACTTCGTTCGGCCTGATCCGCCCGACGAGCCGTTCGATGTGCCTTACGCCTGTGGCGCGGGCGTGTTATACTGGCGGGAGTTGGTCCTGCGCCTGAACGGGTTTGACGAAGGATTTTCTCCCATGTACTTCGAAGACGCCGATCTGTGCGCACGGATCCGAACACAGAACTACCGGGTCTGCTCCACCCACAAGGCAGTGATGCGTCATGACGAAGCCAACGACACGGGCCGGGAGACGCCGCGTTACCAGCGTCGCTACCATACGAGCCGTGTCCGGTACGTCATCAAACACGCACCCTTGATCGACCTGTTGTGGCGCTACCCGCGTGCGGAGGCAAACTACTTCCTGGGCGGCCGGGCCGCCGGGTTTCGAAAGCAACTGCTCCGGGCCTATGCGACCAATGCGATCCGATTGCCCGCGATCCTGGCCTCGAAACGGAGGAAGGTGGTGTGAGTAAGATCTTGCTTTTGGGCGCGGCCCCGCTGCCCTATGAAAACGGCATCCGTCTGGACGCCCACGGCAAACGAACCTGGCAGTTCGCCAAACCGTTGGTCGCCGCTGGACACGAAGTGACGGCCGTGTGCCTGACCGATGTCGGATCCTATCCGGCCGGCGCGGCTCCCACGGGTGTACGACAAGAGAACGGCATGGTACTCCACGCGCTCCCCTTAGAGGCGTTCCAACAGATCGAGACGTTACAGAAGATTCATGACGACTTCGCGCCGGACGCTGTTGTCACAGCCGCTTCGTTTCTTCCGTCCTATTACGCGGCGCAACTGGACACCGACGCGCCCCTGTGGATCGACCAGAACGGTGACCTCATGGCTGAGGCCCAGATGCTGGCCGTCGCCAACGACGACAACGCGGCCCTGACGCTGTATGCGACCAATCTGGCCCCGATCCTGGCCCGTGGCGACGTGTTCTCCGCGCAGTCGGCCCGCCAGCGCTACGCGTTGATCGGCCAGCTTGCCGCACACGGGCGATTGGTCAAAGAGACGGTCGGTTATGAGTTTGTTCACGTCCTACCCGACGCCCACGACGGCGAACCGGCCCACACCCGGAACGTGATCCGCGGCGTGTTGTGCGGTGCCAAGGACTTCGTGATCCTTTGGAGCGGCGGCTTCAACACCTGGACCGACGTGGAGACACTGTTCGCCGCGCTCGAGCGGGCCATGGCGGCGGACGCCTCGATCCACTTCGTTTCCACCGGCGGCGGCTTGCCCGACTTCGCGGAGGACGCCTACAAGAAGTTCCAGACACTGACCGCGGATTCGAAATACGCTGACCGCTTCCACTTGATGGGCTGGGTCCCGCAGTCTGACGTCGCCAATTACGTGTTGGAAGCGGACTTGGGAATCAACATCGACCGGGCCTGCTACGAAACAGAGCTGGGCAGCCGCACGCGACTGTTGGGGTGGTGGGCCGCCGGCCTGGCGACATTGACGACAAACGGTTGCGAACTCACCGACGGTGCGATGGAAGCCGAAGCGGTTGCCACCTTCCCGCAGGGCGATGTAGCGGCCCTGGCCGAACAGATCGCTATGTTGGCGGCCGATCCAGAGCACCGAAAGAGACTGGCCGAGCACGCCCGCCGATGGGTCCGTGATCAGTTTTCCTTTGCGGCAACCACCGGCCCGCTCTTGGCCTGGGCCGCGCAACCAACCTCCGCGCCGGACCGCGGCGTGTCTCGCGCCGTCGGCGGCCTGGGCGTAGCGGTGCTTAAGGAGATGGAGCGGAAGGTGTCGCACTACCGGGAGAAGCTGGCCCGGATGCAGGACTCGCGCACCTGGCGGCTTGCGGCCAAGCTCCACCGCATCACGCGACGGTTTGGATTCAAATGAAAATCCTTCAGATCGTCCACGACTTTCTTCCCCGTCACGCCGCGGGTGCGGAGATCTACGCCCATGCTCTGAGCAAACAACTTCAGGCGCGTGGCCACCAGCTTGCGATCTTCTGCACCGAACACCACCCGGGCTATACGCCTTATGCGATGACCGAGCGAGAGTACGACGGCCTCCACGTGGTGGAGATGATCAACAACCATTGTCATGATCGATTTGAAGAAACCTACGACAATCCGAAGGTGGATGAGGCGTTTCGAAAGATTTATTCAGCCTTCGAGCCGGACGTGGTTCACGTCCATAGTCTGATGTATCACTCGATCAACCTGCTCTCCATCATCAAAGAGACGCACACGCCCGTCGTTCACACACTGCACGATTTTTGGTTCAGTTGCGAACAGGGCGGCAAGCGGTTGCGCCCCGACGGCGTGCTGTGTCCCGAGGTCGTGCCCGAGACCTGCGCCCGGTGTCTGGCGACGGCCCCCACGATCCCGGGCAAGGCGACCCAATTCGCCTACCAGATGTTCCTGTCGTTCCGCTGGATGAGCGGGATGAACTGGGCGCACCCGGCGGCCTGGCTGCGCCGAAAGTTCGCGCGCGAATCGGGCCCGCCACCGGCGCTGGTGAATGACATGTCTCTCGCCGATGCGGTGCGCCAGCGCAATGAGCGGATGCTGGAAAAGCTGCGGTTGGTGGATCGGTTTCTTTGTCCGTCGGTCTTCATGCGAGATCAGGTCGTCCAGTTCGGGATCGACCCGGGGAGCGCGCAGGTCTCGGGCTACGGCTTTGACCACAGCCGCTTTGCCTCGGTGGAGCGGACCCGGGGTGAGGGCATCCGTTTCGGCTTCATTGGTACGCTGGCCCCGTTGAAGGGCGCGGACGTGCTGATCGAGGCCTTTGGTCAGCTCGACCGGCCTGGGACGGGCCTGACCGTATACGGATCGCTTTCCATGTATCCGGCCTACGCCAAAAAGCTGCAGTCTATGGCGCAAGGCTGTGCCGTAGTGTTCAAGGATGCGTATGAGCCGGAAGCCGTCGCAGAAGTTTTTTCGAACCTGGACGTGTTGGTGGTACCCTCCGTGTGGTTCGAGAACCAACCGCTGTCGATTCAAGAGGCGTTCATGGCCCAAGTGCCGGTTATTACATCGAGACTGGGTGGAATGGCCGAGCTGATTTCCGACGGCGAGAACGGTTTGTTGTTTGAGCCGGGCGATGCGGCAGATCTAGCGGAAAAAATGCGTCAGGTCGTGGACAACCCAGGCCTGCTGGCGCGTCTGGCCGCCAGCGTGCAATCGGTCAAGACGATCGAAGAGGACGCCGACGCGATCCAAGCCCTCTACGAAGAACTGGTTCGCAGCTCAGGCTCCCCGTAACTTGGCGAGCGCGCTCTGCGCCTGATCCAGGTTGGACCATGTGGGGAAGTCACGTACAATTTGCTCCAGTAAGTTAACGGCCTTGGTTTTGTTTTTTCCCTGAGCGTGGATCATCGCAGCGTTGAACAGCCAGCCGGGCATCTCCGGCGCATGAGGGTATCCATGGATCAGGCGTTCCAGTCCTGCCAGCCCCAGTGTGTGATCCTGCGCAGCGAGCGTTCGTTTTAGAGCTTTTTTTTCCAGTTCCAACTCGCTTAGTGGCACGGATTGGTTCTTCAGATAATTTCGATAGGCTTTCCGCAAGGCCGCGGCGTCGTGTGTGGTTAGGGCAAAACGAATCGGATCTTCGTGGGAAATCGTCTTCTTTGATGAACGAAACTCTGGTCGGGTGAGAGTCGGCGCAGTGCGCCCAGTAAAAATATCTTCGCCATCGCGCTCGACCAATCTTGTAAACAGAGCGCCCGTCGCAGCCAGGAATCCACCCAGATAGCCGCCCAGGTGTCCGATATAGGCAACATCGCCAGAACTGCCCAGGGCTCCCAACAGGTCGAGGATTAACCAGGCCAACACGACCCATATGGATGCCATCCAAAAGGTGCCTGTCCGGAAAAGAAAGAGCATCCACCACATCTGAACACGGTACTTGGGATACCAGATGACGAACATGGCAGTAATTCCGCAGACGGCTCCGGAAGCGCCGATCACGGAATGACTGTCCGCTGCGCAGTGGATCAAACCGGAGAACATCCCGAGGAGGAGGTAACACACCGAGAATTGGAAGTGTCCCATCCGGGCGTTGATGTTGCTGCCGAAGACGAAGAGAAAAAGCATATTGCCCGCAAGATGCAGGATGTCTGCGTGCAGAAATGCGTAGCTTACAAGTGACATGAGGGTGATGTGTTGGGGGCTCAAAATGTAGTCCACGAGCGGGTCAGGACCATACCACCGCGGGGTATTGATCTCGTTGACCGTGGCGAAGAAAATCAAAACGTTCAAACCAATGATGACCCAGTTGGCGATTGGATAGCGCTCCATGGGGTTGTCAGCGCGCAGGGGGATGATCATCATGGCGCGGGTGTCGCTTCGGCTTGAGGGTCGCAGACGGCGTCGGCCACGCGGTAGGCTGCGTCCGGGCGGCCCTGGGCGCGGGCGGCTTCTTTAAGCTTTGTGAGGTGTCGGTGGTCTTGGAGCAGATCGCCCAGTTTGTAGCTCAGAGCGGTCAGGCTTTGGGCTTTGATGGCTGCGCCGTGTTCCAACAACCAGTCGCTGTTGCGATCTTCCTGCCCCGGCACGGGGAAGAGCACCGCCATGGCCGTCTCACTGGCGAGACACTCGGCGGTGGTCAGGCCGCCGGGCTTGGTCACCATCAGGTCAGTCACGCGCATGACATCGTGCATCCGGTCGGTGAAGCCTTGGACTGTAACGTTCAGCCGGTCCGGCCAGGTGCGTGCCTTCATCTGCGCCTCCACCGCCGCGTCGCGCCCGACCAGGAACACGACGTTCAGTGGCTTGTCGATCTCCAGCAGGGCCTCGGCCATCTGTCCAACCCCGCCGGTACGCCAGCCGCCGATCATGATCGTGATTGTGGGCCGCTTGTCCTTGAGCCCCAGCCATTCGCGCGCGGCGGCTATCGCATCGGTCGTCGGTTCCGTGGCAAAGACCGGAGCGATCGGGATGCCCGAGACGATCGCGCGCTCGGGCGGGATCCCCGCATGGGTCAGTTGGTGCCGCGCTTCCTCCGTGGCGACGAAGAATCGGTCCGCCGTGGGCGAGCACCAGAAGCTGTGCATGGGGCCGAAGTCCGTGACGATTACCGAGACGCCGGCCCGGAGGCGATCTTTGTTCTTGTAATAGCGCAGGATGTCGGCGGGTAGGAAATGGGTGCAGACGATCTGGTCCGGTTTGAATCGGTCGATTTCACGAAAGAATTTTCGGTAGATCCACGGATCAAAGATCGTGTAGAACGGTGGCTTGTTTTCCTGGTTGACACCGGATACCAGCGGCTTGTCGGTGCCGCCGTACACCATGGCCCAGACGATCGGCGCCTTGCCCGCGGTAAAGTGATACGCCCAGGCGTAGGTGTGCGCGACGGGTCGGCTGGCGTAGTCCAGCACGTCGATGTTGCGCACCGCCACGTCCGGGTATCGCTCGGCGATCGCCTGCTCCACCGCCCGCGCGGCCGCCTTGTGTCCGCCTCCGACCGCAGTGGAGACCACCAAAACTCGTTTTGGCCCCATCCTGCCTCCTTTTGTGCCACATGCTAGCGCATTGGGCGTGCGTCTTCCAATCGTTTATTGTCCGGGTGGAACAGCGGAGACGTCGTCGAAGTCTACCTCCACCGGAAGGTTGTCGGCCGTCAGATGCAGCCGGCGGCGCTTCTTGTCCACCCGCGTGACGCGCAATGCCTTGCCGAATCGCGGGACGTAGACGTAATCATTCTTGTGCAGTCCGGAGATTAATTCCTGTCGCCGCCGGGCCAGGGGCGTGTGATCGAATTGCTCCCGCAGCTTCGTCTCCAATCGCTGAGCCTGGTCCGCCACGGCTGCGGGGCCGGCCTTAAGCTGATTCAGCGGAGCCGCGATGCTGTCGATTGCGCTGTTGAAGATCTCGTCGATCATTCGTTCGGCTTCATCGGAGAGCATTTTTTCTTTCGTGCGCACCTCCCGCACGAGCCGCTCCTGTTCTTTTTTGAGCTTTGTGATCTCTTTGCGCGCTTTCGCGGTGGCCTCTCGATCGTTCTCGATGGCCGATCGGGATTCCTGCATTTGGTGGATCAAGTCGGTGGCCTCGCTCACATCCCGTTCCAGGAGGGTCCGCGCGACGCCGGTGACCTCCGAATCGATGCCCAACCGTGCAGCGATCGTGATGGCGTTGCTCGCACCGGGCTGTCCGATGGACAGTCGATAGGTCGGCTTCAAGGACGCGACGTCGAATTCCATGGAAGCGTTTTCCGCGCGCGCGCGCGAGTAGGCGTAGCTTTTTAAGTCGCCGATATGGGTGGTAACGATTACCGCCGCGCTTCGCTCGGCCAGCTTGTCCAGGATCGCTTCGGCCAGGGCTGCGCCCTCTGCCGGGTCGGTGCCGGAGCCGAACTCGTCCATGAGGACCAGCGACTTCGCGTCGGCGTGTTTCAGGATCGCGATGATCCGCGAGACGTGGGCGGAAAAGGTGGAGAGAGACTGTTCGATGCTCTGTTCGTCGCCGATGTCCGCCCAGATGCCGGACAGGTAGGGGATCACGGTTGGCGTTGCGGCCGGCACGTGCATGCCGCAATGGGCCATTAGGGCGATCAGGCCAGTGGTCTTGACCGCGACGGTCTTACCGCCGGTGTTCGGGCCGGTGACCACCAAGGTATCGAAGTCCTCTCCCACGCGGAGGCTCAGGGGGACCGCTGGCCCGTCCATGTCCAACAGCAGCGGGTGGCAGCCTTGTGTGATCGACAGTGCACGGTCGTCGGTCATCTGTGGGGCGACCATGTCGTAGGTGTCGGCCATACAGGCCTTGGCCCAGGTCAACTCGATGCGTGCAAGAATCTCCAGATTGTGATGGATCTGTGTCTCTTCGTCGCGCACTTGCAGGGTCAGTTCCCACAGGAGGCGCGTTTCTTCCTTTTCTTCCTCCGCCATCCGCTCGCTCAGTTCGTTGCCCAGTTGCACCAACTCGGTGGGTTCGATGTAGACAGTGGAGCCGGAGTGGGAGGTGTCGTGCAGGATGCCCTGGACGGAGCCCTTGTGCTCCAGTCGGACCGGCAGAACGCACCGGCCGTCGCGCAACGCGAACCGCGGTTCCATGAGTGCCTTGCGGACCGTCTTGTTTTGCAGGTAGCGCTCGACCCGTTGGCGGATACG
The DNA here is from genome assembly GCA_029260815.1 of Planctomycetota bacterium. Lineage (GTDB taxonomy): Bacteria > Planctomycetota > B129-G9 > JAJDCN01 > JAJDCN01 > JAJDCN01. The sequence goes on along the minus strand of JAJDCN010000144.1, from coordinate 5,264 downwards.
GACCTCGCACTGCTCGATGGCGCGTCGGATGCTGCTGAGGCGTTCGCTGCTTTCGGTGCGGATCACATTGCGGGCGTCGATGTACAGATCGATCAGGTCGTACAGGCCGTGTAGGTCGTACAACTGTTCGCCGAGCGTTCGGAGGCGGGGATAGGTCTCCGCGGCCAGCGCGCCGAACAGGCGGATAAAGTCTCGCGCGACGACCAGGACGCCATAGATGTCCCGGAAGACCTCGGGCTCTGGTGGACGGCCCTGGCGGTGGATTTGTTCCAGCGGCCCGGTGATGTCGCGCAGACCGGCAAAAGGCAATCGCTCGGTTTCGGTCAGGAGGCGCCGCATCTGGGTGGTTTCTTCCAGACACATTTTGATTTGGTCCGGGTCTTTGTCGGGCCCCAGGCGCTCCACCTCCCCGCGTCCCAAGCTCGATCCGCAGAAGCGCAGAAGCATTGTACGGACTTTGTCGAATTCAAGAACGCGTAGCGTGTGTTCGTCCATCTGGCAATACCGGTTGGGCGGTCAAAAAGATTTTAAGATTGTTCTCTTAGTTCAGGGCTAAAACCCTAAGCTACATTTTTGTGCTCGAAAGGCCGAAATCAACGAGCTCACCGCGGGAGAAAATGATTGCCTACTGCAACGGCTGCTTCGCATCACCCAGGAGCGGAGCCTTTCCGCCCTCTCTGTGGTTTGAGCTCTTCCGGTACGTGGAGGGCGGCCAGGTTGGCAAAGTTGCGCGTGAACAACAGGTTGACGTGCTTGAGGATTGACACGCGGTTGGCGCGAACCCGCTCGTCCTCCACGTTAACGAAGACCTTGTCGAAGAACCAATGGACTGGCTCGGCCAGAGCGGCTTCGTAAGCCTCGGCAGCCTCGGCGTAGCGTTGTTCGTCGAACAGCTTTTGTACGGATTCGTGGCATTCCCTGTATGTTCTCCACACGGCGCGCTCTTCGTCCACTTCCAACAGGCTCTCGTCCACCGAACTGGGCTCTTCGTGTACGATCGGCTTGGCGATGTTGAAGGTCCGCTCCGCCAACTCCTGCAACGACGGCCAATTCGGTTTCCCGGTCACTTCTTTGAGCGCCGTGATCCGAGTCTCCAGGTCTGTCGGATTGTCCGAGCGGTTGAATCGGCACGCCGCGAACAGATCCCGGTCCCCGCCGTCGCGGATGTATTGTTCCTCGAGCCGGTCCAGGACAAACCCGACGACCGCGGAACGCACCGCTTCGAGATCGAAGTCGACCTGCCCACGGATCTGCTCCAGTGCCTCTACCGCCCATTGCCCCAGGCCGATGTCCAACTGTTGCGCGCGAAAGATACGCAAAATTCCCATCGCTGCGCGACGCAGAGCAAACGGGTCGGAGGAGCCGGTCGGTTTCAGGCTGAGCGCGAAGCAGCCGGCCAGGTGATCGAACTTGTCCGCCAGAGACAGCGCGACGCCCAGTTTCGTTTTGGGCAGGGCATCGGTCGGATTGCGCGGCAGGTAATGTTCGGCGATGGCCAGCACCACCTCCGGGTTTTTCTTTTGTTCCAGCGCGTAGAAGCCGCCCATGATGCCCTGAAGCCTGGGGAATTCGCCGACCATCTCGGTCAGCAGGTCCGCTTTGCACAGTCCGCCTGCCTCGGTTGCATGCTTCTCCGCGTCGCCCTTGTAGCCCGGCGCCGGGACGTGGCGACTGAACGTTTGGCACAAGGTTGCCAAACGTATGGACTTGTCCGCCACGGAACCGAGCCCTTGGAGGTATTCGATTCCGCTCAGCCGGCCGGCGAACTCCTCCAAGGGAACCTTCCGGTCGTGGTCCCAGAAGAATCGAGCGTCGTCCAACCGGGCGGTGAGTACTCGCTCGCACCCGCCGCGGATCGCTTTGGCTTGTTTGTCCGTCCGGTTGTGGACGGCGACGAATCGGTTAACCAGTTTGTCCCCCGCGTCGCGCACCGGGAAGAAGCGCTGGTGGTAGCGCATGGACTCGATCAGGATCTCTTCGGGAAGATCGAGAAACGCTTTGTCGAACTCCCCTTCCAGCACGCCGGGCCACTCCACCAGCAGCGTGACCTGGTCCAGCAGATCGTTGTCTACTTCGCCCTTGCCGTGTTTGCTCAGGAGCTTCTCGATCTTCTGCTGCAGTTGGTCTCGTCGCGCTTCCAGATCGACCAGCACGTACGCCTTTTCCAGCTTCTTCTTGTACGTCTCCAGGTCCGCATCCTTCAGCTCGATCCGGCCGGGCGCAAGAAACGGATGTCCTTCCGTCTCGCGGCCTGCGGCCACGCCACCGATCTCGAATGGGACAAACTTCTCGCCCAACAGGGCCACCAGGTTGCGGATCGGCCGGGCGAAGGTCAGCGCCCGCTCGGTCCAATACATGGACTTGGGAAAGGGCAGACCCGTGATCAACCCGGGCAGTTGTTCGGCCAGGACCTCGACGGTTTTGCGCCCGGGATCGGCCTTGTCGACCACGCAATAGTCCCCTTTGGGCGTCTGCTTGATCCGCACCGCGTCCAACGCCACGTCCTGGGAGCGACAAAAGCCGATGAGGGGCTTGGCCGGCTTGCCTTGGTCGTCGTAGGCGACTTTCTTGGAGGGTCCTGAAACTTCCACCGTGATCGGTTCCTGCGCTGCGATCAGGCCGGAGGCAAACAAGGTCAGCCGTCGCGGCGTGGCCAGCACGCGCAGGCTCTCGACGCCATCGTATCCGATGCGCGCTCCGGTCAGCAGTTGATCCATGCCGACCGCCAGCGCTTCCAGGGCCGGGGGGATGTAGCCCGCGGGGATCTCCTCGGCGCCGATTTCCAACAGCAGATCAGGCATCGGTGGCCTCTTGGAGTTTCAGGTGGGTCTTGGCGACGGCCCGCGCCAGGGCGCGCACGCGGCCAATATAGCGGGCCCGCTGGGAGACGCTGATGGCCTCCCGCGCGTCCAGCAGGTTGAATGCGTGGGAGCACTTGAGCAGGTAGTCGTAGCCCGGACGGGGCAGGTCCATCTCGATCAGGCGCTTGGACTCGGCTTCGTATTGGTCGAACAGTTGAAACAGCATGTCCGTGTCGGCAACTTCGAAGTTGTACTTGGAGAACTGCACTTCTGTTTCATGATGATACGCGCCGTAGGGTACACCCTGGGTCCATTCGATGTCAAAAACCGACGCGACGCCCTGGGAGAACATCGCCAGGCGCTCCAGCCCGTAGGTCAATTCCAGCGTGATCGGCATCAGGTCGACTCCGCCGAATTGCTGGAAGTAAGTGAACTGGCTGATTTCCATTCCGTCGAGCTGCACCTCCCAACCCAGGCCCGTGGCCCCCAGGGTGGGAGACTCCCAGTCGTCTTCGATAAAGCGCACATCGTGCGCGACCAGGTCGATGCCCAAAGCCGCAATGGAGTCCAGATAGACCTGCTGGGCGTGGACCGGTGCCGGCTTAATGGCGACCTGGAATTGATAGAAATGTTGCAGGCGGTTTGGATTGGCTCCGTAGCGGCCGTCAGTCGGGCGGCGCGAGGGTTCCACGTAGGCCGCTTTCCACGGCTCGGGTCCCAAGACGCGCAGGAAGGTGGCGGGGTTAAAGGTTCCGGCACCGACCTCGATGTCGTAGGGCTGAACGATCACGCAGCCGTAATCGGACCAGAACTTTTGCAGTCGCAGGATGATGTCCTGAAAGGTCATGAATGGGTAATTTCCTCCAGGATCTCGAAAAAGCCCGGGAAGCTCTTGGTCACCGCGTCGCGCCCGTTCAGCTCGACCTCGTCATTGACCAGGCCCAACAGTCCGAGGCTCATGGCCATGCGGTGGTCACCGTGCGCGTCCAACTGTGCGGCCTCGATCGGTCCCGGTTGCACGGTCAGCGTGTCGTCTTCTTCGGTGACGGCGATGCCGACCTTATTCATCTCTTCCACCAGCGCGCGGGCGCGGTTAATTTCCTTGATTTGCAGGCGCCGGGTGTGGGTCATGCGCGTCGGTCCGTCGGCCATGGCCGCCACCACCGCCAGGGTGGGGATCACGTCGGGCATGTCGCCCATGTCCACGTGCACGCCTTTGAGCGGTCCACCGGTCACCTCCACGGCGCGGGCCTCGGCTTTGACCGAGCAGCCCATTTCTTCGAGGATGTCCAGGAACTTGACGTCGCCCTGTTCGCCGTAGGGGTTGATGCCCTCCACGCGGACGTGTCCGCCGGTGATCGCCGCGGCGGCGAACAGGTAGCAGGCAGCGGTCATATCGCCCTCGACGCGGTAGTCGGCGCCCTGGTAGGTTTGGCGGCAGCGGACGACGAACTGTTCGTAGCCGCGGCGTCGGACGATCACGCCGAACTCGCGCATCATGGAGATTGTCAGATCCACGTAGGGGCGGCTGACCAGTACGTAATCGATGTCCACCTTCACGTCCCGTGCCGCGTAGGGCGCGCTGAGCAGAACGGACGAGAGATATTGGCTGCTCTGGGAGGAGTCCAGCACCACGTGGCCGCCCTTGATGCCGTCGGAGGCAATCTTTACCGGTGGGCAGCCCTCATCGCCCTGGTATTCGATATCCGGCCCCAGGGCGATCAGAGCCTGGACCAGTCCCTTGATTGGGCGCTTGCGCATCCGTTCGTTTCCATCGACCACGAAGTTTCCGCCTCCGGCGCACAGAAAGGCGCACAGAAACCGTAGCGCCGTGCCGCAGTTGTCCAGGTCCAACGTCTCGTGGCCTCCGGGGAGTGCGCCGCCCAGGCCCTTGATGATGAATTCACCCGCCGCCCGGGATACGTCCACCTGGAAGCCCAGGGTTCGCAACGCGTCAGCCGTCACAAAGGTGTCGTCGCAGAACAGGGCGTTGCGTACGTGGGTGACGCCCTCGGCCATGGCGCCCATCATCAGTGCCCGATGGGTGATGCTTTTGGAGCCGTGGATGCGGACTACGCCATTGACCATGCGGGCCGTTTTTGACCGGTTTGCCAAGTAAGCCTCCAGAATCAGAATCCAAACCCAAAATGGTATCACCGCCCGCCGTACAGTCAAGGAAAAACGGTCATAGCGGACGGAGAGGTTCCGCTTCTATTGCCCGCGAAGTCGCGTTGCGGTTGCGACACCGGTTTGGTTCGCGGAAAGCTCGCTGATCTTGGCTTTTCGAGGTGCCAAAACCGAAGCCATGTCCAAGGCACCTCATTGTTTTGTCATTCTGAGCCACGCGTCCTCCTCTGCCAAAGCGCTCGCGGCGGTTGGAAAGAATCGGGTCCGAACACCTTTTCCGTGTGCTAGCCAGATCCTCTTATAACGGCCGGTAAAATCCGGGGGGGGGGGGGGGCA
>JAJDCN010000143.1 GCA_029260815.1 Planctomycetota bacterium | reverse complement strand
CGATCGTCCGGGCGATTGAGGTGATCTCCCAGATCGGCGAGCCGAGCCCCTTACAAGAGGTTGTCGTTACGGTGATGGTCACCCGCGTTGGTCAACCCCTGTCCCGAGCGGTCATCAACGAAGATCTCAAGCGGATTTACAATCTGGAGCAGCACGGCCAGAAGCAGTTCGACAACGTGGAGGTCTCCTACCGGCTGGCCCCTCCAGATGGCGTGATCGTTTACATTCGAGTCCTGCTACGCAAGAAGATCGAAGCGGTGCAGTTTTGGGGACGCAAGCAGATCGACGAGGCGAAGCTACTTGAGACTATTACTCAAAAGCCCCCTCGCTTGTTGGCCCGCTCCCAGGTCGGCGCCGACGCTCGTGCCATCGAGGCGTTGTACAAGAAGGAGGGCCACCAGTTTGTCCAGGTTCGCTACAAGGAGAATTTGGAGTTGCTGGAGCAGGGGATCATCATCTATGAAATCGAGGAAGGCCCGCAAGTTACCATCGACGAGATCCGGTTCGTAGGCAATACCAGCTACACCGACAGCGAAGTCGGGGGTAAGATGTTTCGAACCCACGAAGCCTTTCCGGTCTTGGAATCCGGGGTCTTCAACGAGGAAGCCTACGTGGAGGACCTGGAAAATATCGCCCGCTTCTATCGCTCCGAAGGGTTCTTGGGTGTCGTCGTGGAAACCGAGTCCATGGCCTATTCCGACGACAAGGGCTCGATGATCATCACGATCCATATTGTGGAAGGCTACCGCTATCGCGTGGGCCTTGTCACGTTCGCGGGAAACCGCTATTTCTCCGCAGACGAACTTGCCGCGCGACTATCTCTCAAGGCGGGAGAATCTTTCAACGGCGCGCGCTTCCAGGCCGACCAACAGGCTCTGCGCGACCTGTACGGCCGCGATGCCTTTATCGACGTGCAGATCGGCGAGGGCGGGTCCGGCCCGCAGATCGCTTTCGAGCTGGACCAGCCCGTGCTCGACATTCATTACGACATTGCCGAAGGCCAGCAGGTCTACGTTGGGCGGATCCACATCGAAGGCAACAAGTACACGCGGGACCGGGTGATCCGCCATGCGCTGCAGATCTATCCCGGAGAAAAATTTAATCTGAACAGGATCGAAGCCAGTCGGTCGAACCTGATCCGCAGCGGTTTCTACGACGACGTGAAAATCACCATTGAAAAGCGGGTGGAACGGACCCGCGTGGTCAACAACGTAACGGTTACGGTGGTCGAGTCTGACGCCAAGGTGGCGGTCAAGGAGAAAGAATCCTTCGGCCAATTCAGCGTCGGCGGCGGCGTTTCCTCCGACCGCGGCCTCTTGGGGTTTTTCTCCTTTACCCGAGAGAATTTCGACCTGTCCGATTGGCCCAAGGATTGGGAGGATCTGCTGGCCGGCACCGCGTTTTTGGGCGCGGGCCAGCGGCTGAACCTGACCGTGGCCCCCGGCTCGGAGGTCAACACCTTCAACCTGGACTTTCGCGATCCGTACTTCCTGGGTACCGAATATGCCTTCGGCTCAAATCTGTTTATCTTCGAGCGCGAGCGGGACGAATACGACGAAGGGCGCGCCGGTACCGATGTATCCTTGTCCAAGCCGCTGAATGAAGAGGTAACGCTCGGCATTGGTTTGCGGTTGGTCAGCGTGGATATCAGCAGCTTCGAGGCCGGCGTCCCGCCGGACGTGGTGAAAGAAAAGGGCTCCAGCTTCGTCGGGGCCCCCCGCATCTCGTTGACCAAAGACACCCGCCGGTTCCAAAACATGTTGCTCGTTTATGAAGGTCTGGATGCCTCCGTCGGTGCGGAGCTGGGCACGGCGGCCTTCGGCAGCGATTTCAACTTCATCAAGCTCTCGCCGGGCGTGAACCATTATACGACCATCTACGTCGACGAACTGGGCCAACGACACATCTTGAAGAGCTCCTTCTCGATTAGTTTGATCCAGGAGCTGGGCGACGACATCCCGTTTTTCGAAAGATTTTACGCCGGTGGCGCCAATTTACGCGGGTTTGACCACCGCGGGGCCGGTCCACAACAGTTGGGCGAGCCAGTCGGCGCCGAATCCCGCATCCTGGGATCGTTTGAATACAACTACCCCATTCTGGGCGATCAGTTGCGTGGGGTCAGCTTCCTAGACTACGGATTCCTGGACAAGGATGCCTTCCAGATCGGTGACCCTCGGGCCTCGATCGGCGTCGGTCTGCGGCTGTTCTTTCCACAGTTTCCGGTTCCGATTGCCCTGGACTTGGGCGTTCCGTTCTTGCGAGAGAGCGACGACGACATCCAGATCCTCAACTTTACCCTGGGCGGCGGGCTCTAGGCCGTTACAAGCATTCACTCGTTAGGAGACAGCAGGAAGATGAACACAAACGTCAGACGATCCACCTTGATCGTGGCCGCCCTCGTGGCGATCGCAGCCCTGTACGGTCTGGCCGCACCGTCGTCCTATTCCCAGGAGGCCCCTCCGGCCGCCGGCGCGCTGCGCGTGGCGGTGGTGGACATTGAGAAGGTCTACCAGAACTACAAAAAAGCGAAAGCAGGCCGCGAAAGGCTGCAAGCTTTGGCCCAAGAAGCCGAGAAGTACAGCGAGAAGTTGACGGCTGACGTGAACAAGATCAAGCAAATCATGGACAAGCTGCCCAAGGATTCCGATGCCTGGTGGGACCGGAATACGCAGATGGGAAAGATCGTGCTGGAGCAGGAGAATCACCGCAAGCAGATGCAGGCCAAGCTGCTCAAGGCCGGCGCCAAAAGCACCCGAGACGCCTATGACGTGATTGTCGCGGAGGTCGAAGGCTTCGGTGCCGGACACCAATTTGATATAATCCTGTGGAAAAAGGCCCCCATGGACAAGAACGCGGCCTTTCGGCAGACCATTGAAGAGATCCGGCAGCGGCCGATCCTTTACGCCTCGGATCGGTTGGACATCACCGAACAGATCACCGAGCGCCTCAACAAAAATTTCGAGAAGGATGACTAGGCGCCCCCCAAGCGGGACAAAGAGCGATGGATATTGAAATCAACTGCACCGTGGCGGACATTGCCGGCCTGGTCGGCGGCGAGGTGATCGGCGATCCGGCGGCCCCGGTTCGGAGCATCGCTTCGATCGAGCAGGCCGGTCCGCAGGACCTGACCTTCCTGTCCAACAAAAAGTACGAACCGTTTCTCAAAACCTGTCAGGCCGCAGCGGTCGTGGTCGGTCCGGATCAGACCGAGGCTGCAGTGACCCTGATTCGGGTTCAGAATTCGGACCTGGCCTTTGCCACGGTGATGAAGCGACTGGCTCCCGCGATGACGACGCTCTCGGCGGGCATCAGCGAACACGCCTACGTGGCCCCCGATGCGAAAATCGGAGAGGAGGCTTCCATCGGGCCCCATGCGGTGGTGGAGGCGGGCTCGGTTCTTGGAGACCGCTGCTTGATCTATCCGGGTGCCTACGTGGGACCCGGCGCGAAACTGGGGGACGATTGCATCCTCCATGCCAACGCAACGGTTGGCGCGCGCGTCATACTGGGCCATCGGGTCATCGTCCATTCCGGCGCGGTAATCGGGTCGGACGGTTTCGGATATGCCTTCGAGGCTGGCGTGTATCACAAGATTCCGCAACTGGGCACCGTCCAGCTGGACGACGACGTGGAGGTTGGGGCCAATTCCACCATCGACCGTGCTCGGTTTGATAAGACGCATATCAAGACCGGGACGAAGATAGACAATCTGGTACAAATCGGGCATAATGCCGTGATCGGAGAGCATTGTTGTCTGGTGGCCTTGACCGGGATCGCGGGCTCTACGACGGTCGGGCATCACTCCGTCTTTGCGGCCCAATCGGGAGCCCTGGGTCACCTGGACATCGGCGAGCAAACGGTGGTGGCGGCCCGTGGCGGCGTGATCAAGGACGTGGCCTCAGGCACTACCATGGCCGGCTTTCCCGCGCAGCCGCTGGAGGACTACAAACAGGCCAAGGTCCTTGTGCGGCGGCTTCCGAAATTACACCAAAAGATCCGGGATCTAGAAGCGAGGATAGAACAGCTTGAGTCCCGAAGTGGAAGAAACACCAAAACGGACGAGCCAGCGGACGATCAGTAAACCCGCCACGCTCTCCGGTGTCGGTCTCCATACGGGGTCCGAGGCCACCCTGATCTGCCAGCCGGCCGAGGCTGGATCGGGGGTGGTCTTCGTGCGCACCGATCTTCCTGACCGGCCGCGCATCCCTGTCAATGTGGACTCCTTGGCAACCCACATGCGTCGCACCTACCTGACGAAAAACGGGGGCGAGGTCCATACGGTCGAGCATCTGTTGGCGGCGCTCAACGGGCTGGGGATTGACAACCTTACCATCGAGCTGGACAACCAGGAAGTGCCCGGAGCCGACGGGAGTTCCAAGCCTTTCTTCGACCTGCTTAAGGCCGCGGGGGTCAAGGATTTGAGCGCCGAGCGCGACCTGCTGGAAGTCGATGAGCCGGTGGCCGTGGTGGAAGGGGATTATTCTATTGTGGCGCTGCCGCCGAGCAACGGCGGGTTGGACATTTCCTATACGCTGGACTATGGCGATGCGCCGATGCCGATCCAGCATTACAACCTTCACTTCTCCCGGGAGGTGTTTGAACAGGAGATCGCTCCGGCGCGCACCTTTTGTCTGGAAACGGAGGTCGAAGCCCTGCGGGACAGCGGCTTGGGCCAAGGGGCCAACTACGACAACACGCTGGTGGTAAGCGAGAAGGGTGTAATCGAGAACACCCTTCGGTTTCCCGACGAGTTCGTCCGGCACAAAGTTCTCGACCTGGTGGGCGACCTCTTCCTGGTGGGGGCCGATCTGCGGGCCCAGATTATCGCCGTCAAGACCGGGCACTCAGCGAACCTGAAGCTGGCCCGAAAGCTCGTCGAGAAGAAGAAGTTGCGGGAGGCGGCGCCGGCGCGGGACGGGTTCAACGTCACCGGGCTGGGCATCAAAGAGATTCAGAAGATCCTGCCCCACCGCTATCCGCTGCTGCTGGTGGACCGCGTGGTGGAGCTGGAGGGCTACCGTCGGGCGGTGGGGATCAAGAACGTAACCTTCAACGAACCGTTTTTTTCCGGCCATTTTCCCGGGCAGCCGGTGATGCCGGGGGTGCTGATCTTTGAGTCCCTCGCCCAACTGGCCGGCGTGCTTTTGTTGCGCAAGCTGGAGAACACCGGCAAGCTGGCGGTCCTGGTTTCCCTAGACAAGGCCAGGGTGCGGAAAATCGTGATTCCGGGGGATCAATTGGTCTTGGAAGCGATCACGGTCAATATCAAGAGCCGGACTGGACAGGTTGCGGTCAAAGCCACCGTGGAGGACAAGGTGGTGGCCGAGGCTCAGATGCGGTTTATGCTGGTCGATGCGTAAGGCGATTTAAGGACACAAGATTGAGCGAGATTCATGCAACGGCCGTGGTCGACAAGAAGGCCGAACTGGACAGTTCGGTAGAGGTCGGGGCCTATGCCGTCATCGGTCCGGAGGTCAAGATCGGCCCGGAGACCAAGATACACAACAGTGTTTCGATCGCCGGCGACACGACCATCGGACAGAACAATGAGCTGTTTCCCTACACGTCCATCGGCTTTCAGCCCCAGGACAAGAAGTTCAAAGGCAACAGCACCAAGCTGATTATCGGCGACAATAACATCCTGCGGGAATTTGTCTCCATGAACCCAGGAACGGAGGAGGGCGGGGGCAAAACAACCATCGGCTCGGACAACATGTTCCTGACCTACAGCCACGTGGCCCACGATTGTCGGGTGGAGAACAACGTGATCATGAGCGGAGGGGTCTTGCTCGCGGGCCACGTACGGCTGGAGAAGGGCTGCATCGTCAGCGGTGGTACCTGCATCAACCAGTTCGTGACCGTCGGCCGCTACGCCTATATCGGGGGCCTGACCCGTGTCGTACAAGACGTGCCGCCGTTCATGATCACCGAAGGCAACCCCCAGCGGGTCCGCAGCGTCAACGCGGTGGGCATGCAGCGCAACGACTTCTCCTCCGAATCCGTCCAGCGGGTGCGCGAAGCCTATCGCGTGCTGTTCGACCCGGACGTTCTGTGGAGCCGGGCGGAGGAGACCCTGCTTTCCCGGCCAGAAATCATGACCGAAGAGGTCCGCTATCTACTGGACTTCCTGCGTCTGCGCAACGGCTCCAAGAATGGCAGAGCCCGCGAGGCGCTACGGACGGGTTCGTGATGGAACAGGCATCCTCCCCCAGGGTTTTGCGCGCTGCGGTGATCGGCATCGGCCGGATGGGCAAAGAGCATGCGCGGATCCTGGCGGCGCTACCCGATGTGGAACTGGTGGCTGTCGTCGATACCAACGCCGAAAAGCGAGAAACCTGTGCGAAAAAACATGGGGTCTCCGGCGAGACGGACTATCGAAACTTGCCCGACCTGGACGCGGTCATCCTGGCCACGCCGACCCGGACCCATGCCCCGATGGCCTGTCATTTTCTGGCCCAGGGCGTATCTACCCTGGTAGAAAAGCCCATTGCCAAGAACCTGGACGAGGCAGATGCCATGATCCAGGCTGCTCAGGCGGGCGGGGCGAAGCTGCAAATCGGCCACGTGGAGCGGTTCAACCCTGCGGTGATCGCCCTGACCCAGCAGGCGCTCAGCCCGCGCTTCATCGTCTCGGAGCGTATCAGCCCTTTTAGCTTCCGTTCCATGGATATCGGTGTTGTCCTGGACCTGATGATTCACGACATCGATATCATCCTGCATCTCAATCACTCGGAAATCCGAGACATTGAGGCCGCCGGATTTGGATTTATGACCGCCGCGGAGGACGTGGCCAATGCCCGAATCACCTTCGCCGACGGATGTATCGCCAATGTCACCGCCAGCCGCTTGAGCGACAAATCGGTCCGTCATATCCGGGTCTTCGCCCATGAAGGCTACATCTCGATGGACTATGCCAAGCGCAAGGCCGTCCTGTATAAGCCGACCTCAAAACTGCTGGACGCGAATTTCGACCCATCGAGGATCGACCTGTCGGCCTTCAAGGAGCTCAAGGATGCGGTCTTTCCGGACCTGTTGTCCGTTTCGGAAATGCCCATGAACGAACACGAACCGCTCGCCGCCGAGGTTGAAAGCTTCTTGCACGCGGTGCGTACTGACACCGAACCGCTTGTGTCCGGCGTCCACGGGCGCCGAGCCCTGGACACCGCGATGCGGATTATCGAATGTATCAAACCCCAAGCCGTGGACCGGTAATCGGATGACGCGGTTCCTGATCGTTGCCGGAGAGGCCTCCGGAGATACGCACGCCGCGGACTTGGTGGCCAAGACTCAACGGTTGAGCCCCGGTGTCCAGTTCACCGGCCTGGGCGGTCCGAAAATGGCCGAGGCGGGCGTCAACATCCTCTTCGACCCCACCGCGCACAGTTCCACCGGCATCACCGAAGCCTTCGGCGCTGTGCCTCGTTTGTTTCCCTACTTGTCGAAACTGGAGACCCTGGCCCGAACCGAACGGCCCGATGCCGCGATCCTGGTGGACATGCCGGAGTTTAACCTGAGGCTGGCCAAGCGGCTCAAGCGAGCCGGGACGCGGGTGATCTACTACATCAGTCCGCAGTTGTGGGGCTGGCGGGAGTGGCGGGTGCGCGATGTGCGCCGCTACGTGGACGAGATGATCGTGTTGTTTCACTTTGAAGTGGATTTCTATCGCAAGCATGGCATTACGGCACGCTTTGTCGGTCACCCGATCGTGGACCAACTCGCCGGGCTCCGTTCGGATCCGCAATTCCGCCGGAGTTTGGGTGTCCCCGAAGGGCACCGGCTCATCGGCTTGCTTCCCGGAAGCCGGCGGCGAGAGGTAATGAATATGTACGAAACTCTCGTGCGGACTGCGGAAATCCTTCACCGGGAGGATCCCCAGACCTTTTTTGCAGTCGGCAAGAGCCCCAACGTTCCCCAAGAGCTCATCGATCGGGTGACCACGGACATCCCGCTCACCGTGCTGGATGGACAATCCCATCAGCTGATGGTCAATGCTGATCTACTCCTGTCCACTTCGGGTACCGCAACTCTTGAGGCGGCGGTACTGGGTGCGCCCATGGTTGTCGCTTACAAGGCGTCCTGGTTAACGTATCTGATCTGTAACGGGCTGAGGGTCTCGAAGTACTTCACGATGATCAATATCCTGGCCGGTCGAGAAATCGTCCCCGAATTTCTCCAAAACGCGGCCTCTCCGAAGCGATTGGCCCAAGCGGCCCAGGGTTTAATGAAAAACAGAAGGCTCGAGGCGGTCTCTGCAGAGCTGTTGGAGGTCTGCAAGCTGCTCGGAGAGCCCGGGGCGACCCACCGGGCGGCCGAAGAGGTCCTAAAGATCGCAAGAGCTGAGTCCGATAACGACTAGTACAGGGTGCTGTGAATGTCATGCCCCTGTGCGACAGGATGAAAGCTCTTTGATCGTGGGACTTTATCATTGACTTTGCCGGATTTCTGCATATAATTCCGACAACAATTAGCGGAGATTCCACGCTTTCAATTAGCTGAATCAATCCGCGCTTAACCGTTATTATGTGCCCGTGCTGGACGACAAAGCACGGGATAATCGAGAATCGATTCCTCCTTGAGGATATAAACTGATGTATACCGATCACAACAGAAGTTATGGATCAAACGGCTCCGGCGGCTCCAAATCGGGCTCCGCCGCCATCAGCGGCCTGGCCAACGCCGGCTGGAAGGTTTTCCAGTCGCTCAATAAACGGATCCCGGAGTCCCCATCGCCCAAGCCCAAATGGGCGCCCGGGCCCCTGCTCAAAAGCTATGAACGGACCGCACCGGAACTCGGCTTTCCCAGAACCACCGATTCCTTGTGCCCCCGTTGTGTCAAAGAAGTTCGCACCGAAATTATCGAGGGCAAGCGTCCGTTGGAGGAGCTGGTCGGCGGGCATCTGGGCGAGATCAAAGCCGAGCTGTTGGAAGACAATGGCAAGATCGTGATGCGCAAGACCTGCGAGAAGCACGGCACCTTTGAGGATACCCTCTCGGTGGACCCGGATTTCTCTCGTCGGATCGAAAGCCTGTTCTTCGGTCGGGACTTTCGTTGTTCCGACGATGCTCATGTCCACCGCCACGGCACTTCCAATATTAAATGGGGCCGCGGGGCGGTGTTGACCGTCGACTTGACCAACCGCTGTAATATGATGTGCAACCCGTGCTTCATGGACGCCAACCAGGTTGGTTATGTCCACGAGCCGTCCTTTGACGACATTAAAGCGATTTTAGACCGGGGTGTCTCCTTCAAGCCCCGGCGGCAAAATGTGATCCTCTTCTCCGGTGGAGAGCCGACGCTTTCGCCCTTTTACTTGGAGGCCTGCACCTACGCCAAGAAAATCGGGTATTACCGCATCCTGGCGGCAACCAACGGCATCCGCTTCGCCGAAGACCGGGACTTCGCCTTCCAGGCGAAGGAAGCCGGTATGGACGGGGCCTACCTCCAGTTCGACGGTGTCACCAACGAAATGAACTCCCACCGTGGCGTGGGCAACTTGTTCGATGTCAAGCTCCAAGCGATCAACAATATGGCCGCCGCCGGCATGAAGACGACCTTGGTGGTCACCATCGTCAACGGCATCAATAACGACCATATCGGCAAGATTGCCGAATTTGCAATGGACAACAACGATAAGATCCAGACCATCGCCTACCAGCCGGTTTCCTTTACTGGTCGGGACGAGGATATCGACGACGAGACCCGGGCCAAGCAGCGGTATACGCTCGCCCAGATGGCCCACGATCTCAAGGGCCAGCTTGGTGGCAAAATGGAGCCTATGCGCGACTGGTTCCCCTTGTCCTCGTTCAGCGCCTTTACCGCCGTCATGGACATCCTGCAAGGTCAGGATGCCGATTGGGGCTGGAACACTTGTAACTGCCACCCCAACTGTGGCATCTTCTCGGTCCTGGTGGTCAACCGAAAGACCAAGCAATGGGCCCCGCTCTACAGCTTCTTTGACTATGAGCAGTTCATGCGGGATATTACCACGATCGCCGATACGGCTCGTGGCCGCGGGCTGACCACCGCTCAACTAGTCCTGTCGGTCCTTCGAAACTTCGATGCCAAAAAGGCGCCGGAAGGATTCCCGATCAGCGAGATTAAGAACATCTTCATGCCCAAAGCCAAAGACCCTACCGAGCACAAGCGCGGCGATGATGTCTCCCAAGAGGCCGCGCAGAGCGAATGGGGCCTGCTGACCCTGGAAGGCATGTGGTTCCAGGATCTGTTTACCTACGACTTCCGCCGCACCGAAATGTGCGTGATCCCCTACGGCACCCAGGAGGGCGAGGTTTCCTTCTGTGCCTACAATACCGGGGTGGGCTGGCGACAGATCATCGAAAACATGCACAAGACCGGTACCGTGGGCAAGTGGTACAAGGAACACGGCCGCCACGAGATCTACGCCCAGGGGCGTCCCGTGGAGCTGAATACCGATGACCACGCCCTCAAGCTGCGGCCGGATCGCCATGAGCGGCCGGAAATTCCCGATCTGGAGCCGGCAGGCGCTGGTGGTTGCGGAACCGGTTGTGGATGTAGCGAGCCGGATGCCACAGCAGAGACCCGGGCCCAGGCCGAAGAGGCCAAGACCGCCTGAGAGCGTCTTTGAACGGGTCCTAGGATTTGATGAGCCTAGATGGAAAATCAAAAGTGCCCCGCTGATCGGTGGGGCACTTTTTTTATTCCATCTCTCGGGTCCGCTCCGGCTCTAGTCCTCATTGTTAGATTGTTTCTTGCCGGCCAGCTCTTCTAGCGCCCGAAAAGGCGATCCTTCCGGAGAAGGGACACACAACCGTCTCCTCTTCGGTGGCCGGCTCAGCATCAGCCCGTAGAGTCCCTCGAAGCCCCAGTCCCAAGAAACCTCCAGCAACAAATTCGTGACCCCGAAGAGCACCTCATTTGAGACATCGCAACAGCTCAAACTCGCTTCTGCCTGGATTTTCTATCAGGTGAACCATTGCTTCAATGCCGCATGCCTGCCCAGAACCTCTCTGGAAGTCAGTACTCACTCGATGGCAGCGCCACAATTCGCTTTGCAACGACAAAAGAAACAAAGAGAGTGCTCCTTTAGTTAAAATAAAGCTCCCTGCAGCATTTCCTAGTACAGGAAGTTAGATTCTATCCTGACGGTAGCGCAGAAAAGAACTCTTGATACCAATATATTCGGGAAAAGAATGAAGGTGAGTGATATAACTTGATTTTGTTTTGCGCCTAACAAGCTAAATATGTAACTGGAGGCCAAGCGATCGCGCTCAAGAGAGGATTAAATTTAGTAGTAGCACGAAAACAGGCTCTAGCTATCGCTCATAGCAAGAGAAAAAGAGCTTCGTTTGTATCAACCAAAGCTCCTGATCTCCTTATCTCTAATTCTAGAGCAACTTCGCATGATCCCTAAAGGTAGCAACTCAATGGACAATGCTCGCATTGGGGCTTTGGCTTGCAGAAGTGCTTCCCTACCGCGACAAGGAGCGCGTGATATTCTTTGAAAAGGTCGACGTCCTTCTCTAAATTTGATTCATAAAAATATTTAATTTCCGCATAGGTTGCATTTTTCGGGACCAGTCCGTGTCTCGATGCCACTCGCCTTGTGTAGGTGTCTACTACGAAGGTTGGCGCCTCTATTGCGTAGAGTATGATGCTATCAGCGGTTTCTTCTCCAATGCCATTAACGGCCAACAGGCGCTCCCGAAGCGCATTAAAGGGGATAGAGCTCATCTTTAAGATGCTTCCGTTGAAGTTTTGCATGATCTCTTCAGAGAATGCCCTTAGGCGGCGCTCCTTGATGTTAAAATAGCCGGATGAACGAATAAGACTGGCAAGTTCTTTTCGCGCAAGGGATGCCAACTTAGAAATTGAAAGCGCTCCAGCCGCTTTAAGGTTTCGGATTGCCTTTTCAACGTTGCTCCAGTTGGTGTTCTGGGTGAGAATTGCGCCGATTGCGACTTCATCGGGCGTCTCTCCCGGCCACCAATCTTGAAAACCAAAATGATCTTCCATGGCCCAGTAATAGGCCATCAGCAGAGATTTTTGGCTCTTCCCCTTTTCATTGCTGGAGTTAAGGCGTGGCATGGCTCTATGGGCGTGAAGGCTCTTGTTGGTTGAAAGTCCATGCTCCCAATCCAACGATAGCGCCGATGAGCAGAAAACCATAGAGGACCGAGAGCGGTAAGAAAGATGGTGTGTAATCAGTCCTTTCAGAGAGGACCGCGATGGAATCCAGCGGCCTCAAAGGGAGCACGGCATCTTGCAGATTGGTTCCAGGAAGAATAGACGGTCCCGCGTAGAGGAGGACAAGGAGAAGCATCGTAAAGAAGAGGTTGGTCGAAGGTCTGCAAAGCGTGGAGAGCGATAGAGAGATTCCCGCGACAATCGCGACGTTAAGGAAAACCATTACAAACGCCGCCGCGATATGATCGGGTTGCACCTTGTCGTACACTTGGGCTTTGAAGGAAATCGCGAGGAAAGAAGCGAAGGAACAAAATACAATATATAGTGTTATAGACCACATTATACCTATATACATAGCGACAAGAAACAGTTGCTTCCCCAGCGGCTTGGTCATGAGCGTGTCAATTGTCGCACTGTCTCGAATGGAATGGATCGCGCTACAACCAGCCACCAAAGCCAGTGCGGTGCCTCCCAGCAAAGCCGTGGAAACAGTCATCTCCCTGACCATCAAGAACTCCGGACCAAATTTAAGAAGCAAGGGAGAGCTGAGGATAAGAAACAAGCTCATAAGCAGGATTGTAAGGTAAATTCTGTTTCTTGTCAGCTGCTTGCGGCTGGCAGAAGCAACGGCTCGAAAAGCTCTGAGCAATTGTGTCATCTCCGAACCCTCGGTAGAGAAACCTTAGGAATATTTCGCAAAAGCGTTTGAATTAAACTCGTAGCGAGGGGCGCTCGGGTGTGGGCTTAATAGCGGATCTCAAAATGATCCTGGATTTCGCCTGTCTGTGTCCAAGCCTCTGATTTTCGGGTTGCCAAAGAGCCCATTTCCTGCTCAACGGCTTTTGTAAACGCCAAAATCTCAGGCTCTTGACCCTGCGCCAAGACTTCGACCGTGCCATCCGGAAGGTTTTTGACGTAGCCAGCGACGTTGTAGCTTGTGGCTACGTTCCGAGTCGTCCAGCGAAAGCCCACGCCCTGGACTCGGCCTTCAAAGATCAGGCGGACTTGGCTTGCCATAATCGGTCGCCTCCAAAGCTGCAGGGGCATACAGCGCAGCACCTGGCTCGGGATTGTATGGCATGGAAAGCTCTTCATCAAGAGATTTTTTTCAATTTTTAACTTGCCTTGCCACGGGAGAGATCTAAGATGTTCCACGTGGAACATCGAGAAGTTTGGCGAAAAGCACTAAATATAGGGTCTTTAGAAATTAGGTGTATGAGAACTGGCTCATAGCCCATTTCCATCAACTTCGCAACAAGCGGTTTAACGAGGTGGGCAGAAAGACGCTGACAATGTTCCACGTGGAACATTTATTATTCGTCCTGAAAGCATCAATATCTTGTGGGTTATGTCAGATCGGCACAAGGGAAGGAGCCGCAGTTGACTCGAAAAATCGCGATTTGTAATCAGAAGGGTGGGGTTGGAAAGACCACGACCGCGATCAATATGGCCGCGGCTCTTGCTTTGGCGGGGAAGCGCTGCCTTCTGGTAGATCTCGACCCTCAGGCAAATGCCACAAGCGGCCTGGGATCCAGGCGCAGTCGGGAGCGGGGGATCGGGGCGGCTCTTTTGGAGCCGGAGCTGACACCGGAGTGCCTGACCACGACCCGCTACGAGTTGTTGGACATCATTCCCAGCCACGCGGCTCTCGCGATGGTTGAGCAGAGCCTTGTCAAGGTACGCAAGAAGGAGCGACGGCTGGCTCAAGCCGTGGGATGCGTGGAGGCGCGTTACGATTACGTGCTGATAGATTGTCCGCCCAGCTTAGGGTTGCTCCCTCTCAATGCCCTGGTCTACGCCGACAGCGTGCTGATCCCGATCCAGTGCGAGTACTTTGCTATGGAGGGGTTGGGCCAGATTATCGCGGCCATTCGGGAGACACGGGAAAAGCTTAATCCAAGGATTCGGGCCGAGGGAGTGTTGTTCACCATGTTTGATGCAGACGTGGAGCTATCCCATGAGGTCATGGGAGAGGTGACTCGTCACTTTGGCGATCTGGTCTATCGCCAGCCGATCCCTCGGGATGTGCTCCTGGCCGAAGCGGCTAGTCATGGGATATCGATCTTCGAATACAATATCGGGTCCAATGGGGCTCGCGGGTACGTGGAACTTGCCAGGGAGGTGATCGAGCATGAGCGACAGGAAACTAGGGCGGGGGTTTGAAGAGATCTCAGGCCTGAGCGGCGAAGCCGAGGGGATCTTTGGGCTCGCCGGTGAAGTGGAGTACGCTCCCCAGGAAGTGCGTCGGATCGATGTCGGGAGCATTGAGCCGAACCCTCACCAGCCACGCCTGGAGATTCGGGAAGAAGCCTTGGAGGCGTTGGTTCAGTCTATCCGAGAGAACGGGATTCTCCAGCCAGTATTGGTGCGCCCCGCAGGCGACCGCTTCGAGTTGATCGCCGGCGAGCGCCGCTGGCAGGCCTCCAAGCGAGTCGGGTTGGAAACCATCCCTGCGGTCGTGCGCGACGTGGATGACGAAAAGGCCTTGGAGCTGGCGATCATCGAAAACGTCCAGCGCGAGGATCTCAACCCCATCGAGCGAGCCCTGGCCTACCAGGATCTCATCGAACGGTTTCAGATCACCCAGGAGGACGCCGCCCGCCGTCTGTCGGTCAACCGTTCCACGGTGACCAACCTGCTGCGCCTGCTGGAGCTGCCGGCCAATATCCAGCAGCTCGTGGCCAGTACCCGGTTAACCATGGGACACGCTCGC
>JAJDCN010000142.1 GCA_029260815.1 Planctomycetota bacterium | reverse complement strand
CGGTAAAGAGTTAAAATGGTCTTTGCCTTATAAGAAAAAGTTTGAGGTAGCTAATAACCCTGTCTACGGTAGACTGCCGCAGATTTCTATAGGTGATGTTCTTCATTTTGTTAATGAGCGATGTGGCTTTATCAATGCTTTTACCCATATCCAGCCACGCTATTCAAAATCTAGTGCCGATTTTGAACGCATTATTGCGCTGATTATAGCAAATGGTACCAACCATGGTCTATCCAATATGGCGAAAGTTTCTAATCAATCACTTAATCAGTTACAAACAGCATCCAAAAACTTTATTCGCCTTGAGTGTCTTCGAGCTGCGAATGATATTATCTGCAATGCAACAATGGGTTTACCTATCTTTGAACACTGGAATATCTCAGAAAATACAATCCATGCAAGTGTTGATGGTCAGAAATTTGAAACTAAGCGAGATACTCTAATGTCTAGATATTCTCCCAAGTATTATCTGAAAAAAGGGTTTGTTGCCAACTCAACGATTGCCAACCATATACCGATTAATGCCAAAGTTATTGGGGCAAACGAACATGAGAGCCATCATGCTTTTGACATGGTCTTTAACAACACCACCGACATTGAGCCAGATATATTGTCTGGCGACATGCACACAATTAATCAGCTAAATTTTACTTTGCTTGATTTAATTGATGTTCAGTTTGCGCCATGGTTTGACTAACGACAACCTAAAATCCCCCCCAACGACAATCAAAATTCCCAGATCTGAATAAGCAAACGACAGCAATTTTTGAGTTGTATTATTACGCGTAATTAAGCAGATTTTTTGACAACGTGTAATCCGGAGTTGCGACTTAATGACATGTAAGGACAAGCAGGTAAACCTACTTATGAAGAACTTAAAAAGATACCCAAATTATATAGCAGCAGCCAAATCTGGAATGGATGTTAAAACTGCCCGCAAGTATAGACAAAGCGGCAAGCTCCCAAGTGAAGCTGCTAAGCCCAATAATGGTCGCACTAGACGTGACCCATTCAGTGAACACTGGAGCGAGATTGAAAATTTTCTTAGTAATGCCCCCGGCTTGCAAGCTAAAGTGGTGCTGGAGTATTTGATAGATAAATACCCCCATCAATATCAGGCAGGGCAATTAAGGACATTACAAAGGCGTTTCAAAGATTGGTCAGCATTGCATGGTAAAGCAAAGGATGTGATTTTCAGGCAAGATATCAAGCCAGGTCGCCAAAGCCAATCAGACTGCACTTGGATGAATGCCCTTGGCATTACGATACAAGGCGCGCCTTTTCCTCATATGTTGTTTCATTTTATGTTGCCTTATTCCAAATGGGAGCACGTAACAATATGTAAGAGTGAGAGTTTTGCCAGTATAACCGCAGGCTATGAAGCAGCAGTTTTTGCATTAGGTTATGTAGCCCCAGAGCATCGTACTGATAACTTAAGCGCAGCAACTTGTAAATTGTCAGGTAGTGCCAAGCGTACTTTCACAGAGAGTTGGGATTGTTTTTTAAAGCACTTTAGTGTTAAACCCTCACGCAACAATCCAGGCCAAAGTCATGAAAATGGCTCGGTTGAAAAAAGTAATGATTTATTTAAGACCGCAGTTACTCAAAGATTACTTTTGCGTGGTTCACATGATTTTGCCAGCGTTGATGCTTATCAAGCTCTTTTAAAAACTGTTGAAGAGAGTCGCAATAAAGGCAGACAAAAACGGTTATTAGAAGAGCTACCCTATTTCAAAGACTTGCCGAGAAAGAAGTGGGATGCACCTGATATGCGTTTGGTGACCGTATCCCCTAGCAGCACGATTCATATTGATAGTGTACCTTATTCAGTACCCAGCCGGCTGATTGCTTATCAACTGAAGGCCTATCTTTATCATGAGCGTATCGACCTTTATTATGGAGAAAAGAAACTTCAGAGTATGCCAAAGTCTGATACACCGCTTATTGACTACCGGCATATCATCGATAGCTTAATACGAAAGCCCGGTGCATTTTTCAACTACCAATACCACCAAGCCTTATTCCCTAATCTTGTGTTTAGAAAAGCCTACGATGCGCTTCACCGCGCTCATCCAAGCAATGGTCATAAGCTTTACTTGAAGCTATTGCAGCTTGCTAAACTGCATCAAGAGCAAACCGTTATTTTTGCTGTTGAGCTACTGCTTAGTGAGATGCAAGTGCCAGAGCCAAACTCAGTTAAAGCGCTTTTAGACTCAGGCCCTAAGCTTATTGCGACGAGCTTTGTCAGAGCGCCTAACCTTTCTGACTATGACCAATTATTAGCAGCCCACTAACTGGAGACAATCATGGATATAAACAATCTTGAAAAACAACTAAAGGGGCTTTGCTTGAGCCAATTTGCCATTCATTGCCAAGCACTTGCTGAGCGCTTTGAAAAAGAAGGGAAAAGCAATCTGGAATATTTATCAGCCTTAGTGCAAATCGAGGCTGAGCATCGCTATCAATTGAGAATTGGTCGGCTTGTCAAACAGGCTAAGCTGCCTAGAGATAAGTTTCTAAAAGACTTTGAGATAAGCCGAATACCTGGCCTTGGACCCAGTACGATTGAGCGCTTGGCTAGAGGTGACTTTATTGACCAATATGAAAATGTACTTATCTTTGGTAATCCAGGAACAGGCAAAACGCATCTATCCATTGCCTTAGCTAAAGAATGGTGTTTGCAAGGACGGAAAGTTTACTTTACCGATGCCGCTAGTCTTGTTCAGCAGCTACTCAAAGCAAAAGCCGAGCTTGAGCTTGAACGTCTTATCAAAAAACTGGACCGCTTTGAAGTTTTACTGATTGATGATATCTCATACGTTCCTTTTGAGAGAACAGAAACTGATGTCTTGTTCACCTTGCTATCAGCACGATATGAAATGCGCTCTGTCGTTATCAGCAGTAATTTACCTTTTGGAAAATGGAACAGCATCTTTAAAGATGAAATGACGACAACAGCTGCTATTGACCGGCTAGTGCATCATGCCACCATCTTGGAATTAAATGCCGAAAGCTATCGGATTAAAGATGCAAAAGGGAGAAAGAAGAACAGTGAAAAAGAAATTAAACAGGAGGTTAAAGTTGATGAATAAATAACAAAATACAAACGACAGAACTGGGAATTTTGGTTGTCGTCACATGGGAATTCTAATTGTCGCTAGACATAAGTCCCCTTATCCGTCCTAGCTTGTACCAAATGTATGTCCAATGGTCGTATAAAGATAAAATTTTGCATGAAGAGGCTTTCAACAAGTCGATCAGCACAGAGACAAGAAATGAAATGAAGGTATTTATGTACAGCTCACAAGTCGATGACGACATATTAACGGTTACGATTGGTTTAACAGATCCAAATCTAGCTGAGCATTGTGAAATCATGACCCAATGGATATCTAAAAAGAA
>JAJDCN010000141.1 GCA_029260815.1 Planctomycetota bacterium | reverse complement strand
TGCGGAATGGCTCTGGAGAAAACCGAATCGCTGCTCCAGTTCGCGCCCTCGTCGCCAGAGCGCACCGACCCACTGGTGATCCCAGCTTCCGCCCCACTGATTACCGGCAAGCGTGCGATTGTTTACGTCAAAGTCCCCGACGAGGCTCAAAACAAACATCTGTTCGAAGGGCGTGTCGTCGTACTCGGGCACAGAGTAACCGACGTCGGCGGTGAACGGGAATACTACATCGTCCGATCCGGTCTCGCCGAAGGCGAACGCGTTGTCACGCGCGGAAACTTCAAAATCGACGCCGAGATGCAGATCCGCGGCGAACCCAGCATGATGAATCGTGGCGGGCTCGCGCGCCCAACGACTGGGCATAGTGGTGCGCACGCGGTGGGAACCCACCACCATGAATAACGAACGGCCCGACGGGCACCGATCCTTCCTGGACCCAACCCTATACTTCTGCTTGAACAACAAGCTGGTCGTCGGCTTGATGCTGTTGTTCGCCGTCGGCTGGGGCCTGCGAGTAGCCCCGTTCGACTGGGACCTGGGAGACTTCCCCCGCGATCCGGTCCCGGTGGATGCCATCCCGGACACAGGTGAAAATCAACAGATCGTCTTCACTCAATGGAAAGGGCACTCGCCCCAGGATATGGAAGACCAGGTCACCTCCTGGCTAACCGTCCAGCTTCAAGGGATCCCCGGGATCAAAACGATCCGCAGCTCTTCCTTGTTCGGCTTTTCCAGCATCCAAGTCATCTTCAAGGATGGGGTGGATTTCGACTGGTCTCGCGACCGGATCAACGAACGGATCAACAACCTGCCCGCCGGTACGCTACCCGAAGGCGTTCAGCCGGCCCTGGGCCCCAGCGCCACGGCCCTGGGCCAAGTCTTTTGGTACACCCTGGAGGGCAGGGACTCTCAGGGCAACCCCGCTGGCGGCTGGGATTTAGAGGAGCTGCGCAGCATCCAGGACTTCAAAGTCCGCTACGCCCTGCAAGCGGCCAACGGCGTCGCCGAGGTCGCCTCTATCGGTGGCTTCGTGCAGGAGTACCAGATCGACGTGGATCCCGATGCCATGCGCGCCTACAAGGTGACGCTCGATGAGGTCTTCCGCGCAGTCAAGGAATCCAACGTAGAGGTCGGCGCCCGCACGATCGAGATCAATCAAGTCGAGTACATCGTGCGCGGCATCGGCTTCATCAAAAGCGTGAAGGATCTTGAAGACAGCGTCATCAAAGAGAACGACAACGTGAAGATCCTCATCAAACACGTCGCCCACGTCACCTTAGGTCCGGCGCCGCGTCGCGGCGCGTTGGACAAGGGCGGGGTCGAAGCGGTCGGCGGCGTAGTCGTCGTGGCCTACGGCGAAAACCCGCTGGCGGTCATCCAAAACGTAAAAGAAAAGATCGGCGAAATCGAATCCGGATTGGACAAGAAAGCTCTGATTGACTATGCCTCTGTCACCCCCGAGCAGGTCCAACAGTTCGCGCAGGCAAACGGATTGGGCGCAGCGCGCGCGATCACCGAGAAAAACCAACCGCGCTGGCTGAGCTGGGCGGCGGCCCATCCGGACCAGATCCCGCCATGGCTGACGATCTCCCAGGTTACGGTCGTCCCCTTCTACGACCGGACGGGCTTGATTTACGAAACTCTGGACACCCTCAACACCGCCCTGACCGAAGAAATCCTCGTCACGATCGCCGTCGTCCTCCTCATGGTCCTGCACCTGCGCAGCTCGATCCTGATCGCCGGTCTGCTGCCCGTTGCGGCATTGATTTGCTTCATCGGCATGAAGACATTCGGTGTGGACGCCAACATCGTTGCCCTGTCGGGCATCGCCATCGCGATTGGTACGATGGTCGACATGGGAATCGTCTTGTGCGAAAATATCTTACGACATCTGAAGGCTGCCGAGCCGAACGAAAAATCACTTCAGGTCGTATTTCGGGCCTCCTCTGAGGTCGGCTCCGCGGTGCTCACGGCCGTCGCGACAACGGTCATCGGGTTCCTCCCGGTCTTTACGCTGCAAGGAGAAGCGGGCAAGCTCTTCCGCCCATTGGCTTACACCAAGACCTTCGCCTTGGTCGCCGCAGTGATTGTCGCTCTAGTGATGATCCCCCCCGCCGCGCACCTCCTGTTTGTACGGCGCAAACGATCCGGCCCCGCGAAGTCCGGACCCCGGCGGCGTCCCGGCATCCGCGCGGTCCTGGTCAACTTGCTTGTGGTCTGGATCGTGGTCGCGGTCCTGACGGACCACTGGTCGCCCCTGGGGTCGGAGAAAGGGCTGGTGCTCAACTTCCTCTTCGCTGCGGGACTCATCGGTGGGCTACTCCTGTTGTTCTATTTTTTCCGCAGAGCTTACGTTCCAATCCTGAGCTGGTGTCTGGCGCACAAGCTTCTGTTCCTCTCGCTGCCAACCCTCTTGATCGCTTCGGGCGTATGGATCTGGCAAAGCCTGGGCGAGGAGTTCATGCCGCACCTGGACGAAGGCTCGTTTCTGTACATGCCGACGACGATGACCCACGCCTCCATCGGCGAGGCCCTGGACGTGCTGCACAAGGTCGACCGGGCGATCGAGTCGGTGCCGGAGGTCGAATCGGTGGTGGGCAAGATCGGTCGCGTGGAGAGCGCCCTGGACCCAGCGCCGATCTCAATGCTTGAAACCGTGATCAACTACAAACCGGAATACAGGATCGACGCCGACGGCGAACGATACCGGCAATGGCGGTCGCACATCCGGACACCCGACGACATTTGGGCCGAGATCGTGCGCGTTGCGCAACTGACGGGCACAACTTCCGCCTCCAAGCTCCAGCCGATCGAAACACGCCTGCTGATGCTTCAGAGCAACTTGCGCGCGGCCATGGGCGTCAAGGTGAAAGGCTACGATTTGGAGACTGTCGAGCGGGTCGGTCTACAGATCGAAAAGCTTCTCAAGCAAGTGAACGAGGTTCGCCCCGCTTCGGTCAACGCCGACCGGATTGTTGGAAAACCCTATCTCAAGATCGAAATCGACCGGGAAAGGATCGACGACTATGGGCTGACGATCCGAAAGGTTCAGGACGTGATCGAAGTCGCCATCGGCGGCCGACCGATCACCACGGCGTTTGAAGGGCGCGAGCGCTACGCGGTGCGCGTGCGCTATCCGCGAGAGTTGCGCAACACGATCGAGTCCATGGAGCGGATCCTCGTCCCCGCCCCCAGCGGCGCGCAGATCCCTTTGAGCCAGTTGACCACGATCCGCTACGAGCGAGGACCGCAAGCGATCAAGAGCGAAGATACCCAACTGGTCGGCTACGTGACCTTTGACATGAAACCGGGTCACGCCGAGGTGGATGTGGTGGAAGCCTGCCAGAAACACCTGAAAGCCATGGAGAAATCAGGAAAGCTCGACGTAACCGGCGCGAGCTACGATTTCACCGGCCGGTACGAGTCGCAATTGAAATCCAAAGCGACCTTGATGGTCGCACTCCCGGCAGCGCTCTTCTTGATCTTTATCATCCTCTACCTTCAGTTCCGGTCGACCGGGACCACGTTGATTGTGTTCTGCGGAATCGCGGTCGCCGCCGCGGGCGGGTTTCTGTTGCTGGGCCTGTACGGGCAACCGTGGTTCCTCAATTTCTCGGTGTTCGGCGTCTCCCTGCGGGAGCTGTTCCAAGTCCATCCGATCCATCTGAGCACTGCGGTATGGGTTGGCTTCCTCGCGCTGTTCGGGATTGCCAGCGATGACGGCGTCCTCATGGCCACTTATCTCAACCAGGTCTTTCGCCAACGTCAGCCCGCCACGGTGGCCGAAATCCGATCTGCGGCGGTGGAGGCCGCCAAACGGCGTATCCGCCCGTGTTTGATGACCTCGGCGACTACGATTCTTGCCTTGATCCCGGTGCTCACCTCCGACGGGCGCGGTGCCGATGTGATGGTCCCGATGGCCATCCCTGTATTCGGAGGCATGACGGTGGTGCTGGTCAGTGTCTTCATCGTCCCCGTGTTATACAGCCTGATGCACGAGGTGCGGTTGAAGTTCTCCCTGTCGAGCGGGTCAGGTAATTAGCATGGCGTCGCCGAAACTGAAAAAGCGGTAGCATTTGGCGATCGCGTCCGCATAGGCTTCGAGGACGCGTTCCCGGCCGGCGAACGCGGCGATCATCACCAGCAGGCTGGTCCGGGGCAGATGGAAGTTGGTGATCATGGCATCCACCACCTTGAATTCGTAGGGCGGATGAATAAAAATATCCGTCTCTCCCGAGCCGGGCGGGAGCGCCTCCTTGCTCCATGCCGTCTCCAGAACTCGCGCGCTGGTGGTCCCCACGGCCACGATCCGTCGGCCGGCGCGTTTGGCGGTGGTGATCGCGCCCGAATCGTCCGGCGTGATTAAATACTGTTCGGTGTGCATCCGGTGGTCTTCGATCTGTTCGCACTCGATCGGTGCAAAGGTCCCCAGGCCCACGTGTAGGGTGACCTGTGCGACCTCCAAGCCGAGTTCTCTCAACAGTTGGCGTG
Organism: Planctomycetota bacterium; assembly: GCA_029260815.1. GTDB lineage: Bacteria > Planctomycetota > B129-G9 > JAJDCN01 > JAJDCN01 > JAJDCN01. The sequence continues at coordinate 14,557 of JAJDCN010000141.1, read as the reverse complement.
TGAAGTGCAGTCCCGCAGTCGGCGCGGCCACGGAGCCTTCTTGCGTGGCGAACACTGTCTGGTATCGCCGGCGGTCGGCGCCCCTCCCCGCCCGCTCTTCGGAGGAACGCTTAATATACGGGGGCAGAGGTGTCGTCCCCCAGCGGTCCAGGTCCGGCTCCGTATCGCCGGTCCACCGCAGATACCGGATCTTGTCGTCCCGTCTGGGCAGGACGCGGAAAAAACCATCGGCGGGTCCCACCGCGATCTGGTCGTCGTGACGGACCTTGCCATTGGACTTGAGCATCGCCTTCCACGTGCCGTCGGCCCGTCGCCCCAAAAGCAACACCTCGACCCGACCGCCGGTCGCACGGCGTCCCTGCAACAACACGGGGATGACCTTGGAGTTGTTGACCACCAACAGATCGTCCGCGCGCAACAGGTTCGGAAGGTCCCGGAAGACATGGTGCGTCCGCTCGCCGGTGGTCCGGTCCACCTGTAGTAAGCGAGAGGCCGCGCGCTCGGGCAACGGACGTTGCGCGATGAGCGCGCGGGGCAGATCGTAATCGAAAAGGTTGGCCCTCATCGGTCCGGTTTGGCCTTGTCGTTCTTCTGCATCCGCGCCTTTCCACATTTGGGGCAGATCCACTTTCGCTGTTTGTGAAACGAGCGCTTCTGTTCTTTCATCTTTACTTTGCAACGTGGACAGTACATAAAAGGCCCGCTCCCCCTAAGAACGTCTCACTATAAAACCCGGCGCGGCGCCATTGCAACAAAAAAGATCAAACAGAGAAGGGGAAGTGCAGTGAAAGCTCGGGACTACCGGTCGGTGGCGTGATAGCTGTAGTCTTGGTAGTACTGATAGCGGCTCAGAGATTTCGGGATGTAATCCCGCATAAACGTCAGGACCACGCCATGGACTCGGACCTCGGCCTGCTGCAGCAGATCCAGCATGTGCTCGACCGACTCCCGCTGCGTATGGCCGGCCCGGACGGCGACCAAGGCTCCGTCGAGCTTCCGGCCCACGACGATTGGATCACTGGTAGACAGAACCGGACTGCAATCGACGATCACGTAGTCGAATGCGGCTTTGAGTTCCTCCAGAAACCGATCCATGATCGGTGCGTCAAGCAATTCGGTGGCGTTGGAGTGCCCCCGGCGGGTGGAGATGACCGCCAAGTTGTCTTCGTAGGAGAACGTAGTGACTTTATGAATCGTCGTCTTCCCCTGTAAGGCGTCCTCCAGCCCGAGGGGACAATCCTGGTTCAGGAAATGGCGCACCCTCGGTTTGCGCAGGTCGCAGTCGACCAGCACGACTTTCTTTCCGACGTTTTTTGCAAGATACCGGGCAAGATTGATGGAACTGACGGTCTTGCCTTCGGCGTGATAACAGGACGTAATCAGCAGGGAGGCGACGCCGCGTTTGGCGTTGAGCGTTTGCAGCGAACTGCGCAGTGCGCGATACCGCTCGGCCAGTTGTGTGCCCGGCTCGATATTGGTGACGGGGTCAAAGTTGAAGCGGTCAACGTGGTTGACCTTTCCAAGGAAATCCGAAGTGAGGTTCTTCGCGTTTGGGGCGATCGCGGGCGTGGCCGACGCGGGTGATTCCGGGTTGGGCGCGGGCGCGCCGCTCTCCGTCTCGACAGATTCTTCCGCTCGGCTTTCGATGGACATGGATACACTCTCCCGGCTCTACGATTTCCGACCCGCCATAAGTCCCCCGAGGGAGCCGACTCCTAGAGTATCGGTTCGAGACAATCTGAACTTAAGAGGCGATTTCAATCGATGCGCTTTGTTCCAAGGGTGGGTCTCATGCCTCCGCATCCGGATCGGGCCTTTGGGAAGCGACCGGGGCCGAATCTCGAATCTGTGCGACTTTGACCTGCCCCATCTGCGCGTTGTACCAGACCCGGACGGGACCGGCGACAGCTTCTCGAATCTTTTTTTGTTCTTCGCCAAAATCGAGCAGGACACCAGGAAAGAGCGCGACCCGAACGATAACGTTCTGCGACGCGACGCCTGGAGTGCCGCTTCCGATTCGCTTGATCTCCCGATCCCATTGCTCGCGCGCAGCTTCCAACTCGCGCAGGCGCTCGTCCAGTTTTTGCAAGGCTGTTTTCTGCGCCGTGTTTAGTTTCGTAATGTCTTTCAGGTGCGGCAAAATCGTCTGACGAATCCGCTCGCCGTTGGCCAACGCCGCAGCGCGCTTTTTCTTCAGGTCCACCAGCGCCTGCGCCGCATAGTCCGCGCACCCAGGTACGATCGTGGTTTCCTCTCCGGACTCCGCACCCAACACATCGGCCTCCACGCCGGTCCGGGCCTGGATACGGCCCCCAGCGATTGTTCCGGTGGTCGCAAGTACCTTGCCGGCGGCGGTCAGGTAGCATTCGTTGATTTCCGAAATCGCGCAGATGTCGCCGCCCGCTTCAATCCGAACCCGGGAAAGGAAACGCGCCGATAACGCACCGGCGACATAAATTACACCAGACGCGCGGCCCAGGATTCCGCCTTCGACCGTCAGGTTGCCCCCGCATTCGATCCGGCAGGCCCCGACGTTGCCCTCAACGACCAGATCCCCCGCGCACGCAAAAGACTGCCCATCGGGCAGCCCACCTTGGATCACTTGTGGAGGGTCATTGGATTGGTTCATTCGGGTTCTTGCTCTGGGCGCACGGTTTCACGCGAAAGGAGGATTGAAAATCAGGCCATCGTGTCGAACGGTTCGTGTTCGTCTTGCGTCTGTTCTGTGGCACTGACAGTCCCGATCAGTTGTTGGTATTGGGCAAGGAACTTTTCGTAGGCGATACCGTTGCCATTGGGTTCCGATAGCGGTGGAAGGATCGTCGTGTTCGCTTCCAGGTCGTCCAAGTCTTCCAGGTAGGCGTTGAACAAAGCGGTCAATTCGTCGATCAATTCCTGGGCTCCTGGTAACAGAACCGGCTCCGCTTGTGTTTCGGCTCCGGAGGCCTGGATGCTGTCGGATTCAACTACGGGACCCTCTGTTCCATCCCCTTCATCCGTGACACCGGAAACATCAATCTCTTCATCGGATGTTTCGACTAAAATTCCCGCCGGCTCTGGAACAGTCAACAGAGTGGTCAGGTCATTCACCAAAAGGTCAAAGCTCAACTGGATCCCGCCGGCTCCGGACGCGCCCGCACTCGAACTAATGGCTCCAGCGAATTGACCGACCAAACTGCGTAGAGCTTCGGCAGGTGCCCCAGATGAAGCAGGTGACCCTGAAGCTGTAGACAGGAAACTCTCGACTTGGGTATTAATGGATTGGCCAAGCGTGGTTGTAAGATCTCTGACGGATTGACCGAATTGTTCGGATTCCACCGCGTTGAGCTGGTCATAGAAGTTAATGCGCAGGCGCACGTCCGCGACGCCCTTGTAGTGCCCGTCCAGGAGGTTCCGAATCACACCCTTGGAGGAAGACGTTTCTTGCGTTTCCAACGAGGTCGCATCTGCCGAGGAAGTGGCGGTCGATCCCTTTTCCCCGTGACCGACTTTCTGTCCCCGGGGAACGGTCTGCAAGGTGACCGGTGGGAGCGCAATGTTGGGGTTTGGGCCGACTGAGGACACGTTCATTTTCGGATCTCCATCCAGGATGGCAATACACAGCACTTTCTTGTGGACCTTGTATTTATCGGCTAGATCGGAGGTCTACTTTGTAAAAGAACGGGCGCTTGGAGAGTCGGAAACAGAGGATATCACGTCCGATAACAAGCAAGATAGGCACCCTGACGGGTGGTCTGTCATTGCGTACTTGGTCTTAGACGGGCTTGATTGGCGAAGAGGGGAAGAAGGGCGCCGGCGCGAGGATCGCATGCAGGGCCAGGGCCCGACGGACGTCCTTTTTGAGCTGAGAGTCTTTCTTGAGCTCGATGGTCTCCAGGGTCGTGCCCTCCAAGGCCTTGAGCATCTCCGCTAGATGCTCCCATTTGTCAATAGAGCCGGGTTTGCGCAGGGTAATCTTGCTGACGGTGCCGTGGCTGACAAAGATCAGGTAGGAGAATCGCCCGGTATCGGCCATGCCTCGCTCGATGTAGATCTCGCCAATCCGGCCGCTTTGCCCGCCGTCTGCGAAGACCTGACGGACCGTGGTGTGATAGAAAAAGACCTCCTCAGGGGCTACATCGCCGGTCAGCTTTGCGAACTCCAGCTTCTGATCAGCACTCAAATGCAACCGGCGGGGCTCGAAGCGGCTATCGGCTCCAAATAGCGATGTCGCCTCAAGTTCTGACTGGGTGATGACCTCCGCCTCGAAGGGTTCGACATGGGTGACCTGAACACATCCGGCCGCCACAACGACAAGGGCGGAAAGGGCTAAGATCCATGGGGCATTTTTGGCTCTTGTCATGAACTTACTCTCTAATTCAGGGCCGTTCTGATTTAACCGATTGCCTTCCCCCCACCTCCTGGCATATTATAGCATTTTCATGTTTCTTGATCAAGAGACTATCGAGCGTCGATGCTGGACGAAGGATTCGTATGTTATTTCTTGGACTTGACTTAGGAACGCAGGGGATCCGCGTCGTCATCGCCGACGAGACCGGCCGGGTCGCCTCGGAGGCTGCCCTGGGGCTGCAACTGGATTCAATCGAGCGCCAGGACCCGGCCCAATGGTGGCTGGTCAGTTGCCAGGCCATTGCCCAAGCAATCGAAGGCCTGAAGCAACCTGATAAGGTCACCCATATTGCGGGCGTATCGGTGGATTCCACTTCCGGCACCGTTCTGCCGGTCGACGCGGTGGGCGACCCGATCGGGCAGGCCTTCATGTATTGCGACACGTCCGCCCAGGCCGAAGCCGATCTCGTCAATGACGCCGCGGGCGAATTCCTCGCGAAGCTCGGCTACCGGTTCAACGCAGCCTTTGGCCTGCCGAAGATTCTGTGGATCCGGCGCCACGAGCCGGCGGTCTTCGACGCGGCGCACAAAATCATCCACCCCACCGACTTCCTCAATGGTAAGTTGTGCGGACGATTCGACCGGACCGACCACACCAACGCGCTTAAGAGCGGATACGATCTGGTAGACCGTTGCTGGCCAGCATTTATCCAAGACGCTCTCGCCATCCCCCAGGACAAGCTCCCCCAGGTTACCGATCCCGGCCAGCCTCTGGGAACCGTCGATCGCGCCGCCGCCGCGCGCACCGGCCTGCCGGAAGGGACCCCGGTGGTGACCGGCATGAGCGACGGGACAGCCTCGTTCGTATCCTCCGGAGCCCTGCGCGAAGGCGCCTTCAATGCCACCCTCGGCACAACGCTCGTAGTCAAGGGAACCACGACGCAACGAATCGCCTGTCCCTCCGGCGCTTTGTACTGCGCGCGCCATCCTCGCGGCGAGGGTTTTTGGCTACCCGGCGGGGGAAGCTTTGTCGGGGGAGCCTATCTCGCAAAACACTTTGGGGAGAATCTCGCCGAACTTGAAGCACAAGCCGGTGGGATGATCCCCACCGGCATCGCGTTGTATCCCATCGTCTCAGAAGGCGAGCGCTTTCCGTTTATCAATCCGGCTGCGCGCGCCTTTGCCGAGCCGGAGCCGAGCAATGACATCGAGCATCTGGCCGCCGCGATGGAAGGCGTCGGGTATGTGGAACGATGGATCTACGAGATGATCGAGGGCTTGGGCGCGCCCGTCGGAGAGGACGTCTATACCTCCGGCGGCGGCTGCAAGAGCGACCTGTGGCTCCAGATTCGCGCGGATATCACCGGGCGCCAAATGCGTGTCCCCGCCGTCGCCGAGGCGGCCATGGGCTCGGCCATCAACGCGGCGGCCGCTTTACATTTCGGCGATATCGTCCATGCCTGCGATGAAATGATTACGTATTCCAGGACGCACGCGCCGCGCCCCGCCACCGCACGAAAGTACAGTGCTCTCTACAACGACTTCCGTTCCGCCTGTACCGATCGCGGGTACGTTTAGAATTGCCCCGTTATTCGTCTCCGCCGTCTTCAGACGGCCCGGTTCCGCCGCCGAAATAGCCGATGTTGCGCAGTTCGTCGCGTATGGCTTGACTGCCTGCGCCTTCCTCTTGCGCGCCGCGCTTTGCAACGCGACCCTTTTCGTGGGTGGAAATCGTGTATCGCTTGTGGGCGGCCAGATATCCAGAATCCATGCTGGCGGTCAGGACGCGCCCCGACATATCCTCTCCCACGGGGATGCCCATGAGATACAGGATCGTGGGCGCGATTTCGTGCAGAGTCGCTTCCTTAATCGCTCCGTGGCCGACTGCCGGCCCCGCCATCACGAGCACGCCGTCCAGCCGGTGGTCACCGGTCTGCGGATGGAATTGATAGATCGAAGCGAGCGGGATCTTTTTGTTTGGGAAAACCACTTTGGCATCCAGGCGAATGCTCAGGTCAAATTGGACAAGCAGGTCTGCGTCCGCGGCCGACGCGCGTTCGCTTTGGGTCAGCGGTCGGACCTCCGTAAACAGTTTCTCGCCCTGGGTCGTGGTCAATTTGGACAGCGCCCCGATCACTTGCCGGACGTAGTGTTCCTTCTGGTCAGGCTCCACCGCCCCATGGGGATCGCGCCCGGTGATGTTGAGCCGAATGTGGCGCACGGGGTTCCAAAACTGTTCTCGAGGCGTGCGATCCCAGGCCACGGTCCGTTCCCAATCGATCCCGCCCTTTTTTTTGAAGGCTAAATAACCCAGTTCTCGAAGAACCGTCTCCAGACGGAGATTATTCTTTTTCGTGTGGTCCGGCTTGGCTTGGAAGCCATGATCGGAGCAGACGATGACCGTCGTGTCCGGATCCAACCGCTTCAGAATATCGCCCAGCATTTGATCCATGTATTCGTAATACGCGGGAATGACATTGGCACAGAAAGGGACGTCGCCGACCTTGCTATCCTCGAAAGCCGACGGTTGATAGTGTTCCCAAAAATGATGCTGAATCTGGTCCGGCGACCAGGTATAGACCATCAGCAGGTCCGGTTGCCCCTTCAGGTCAAGCAGCTTCTGTGTGGTAAACGCCAGACGCCGATCCCGCACGACTGCCGAGGCCAGGACCGTCGTCAGGTACCCTGGTGTAAATCTGTGCGTCTCGACATCGATTTTATTTTTCACAAAGTCGTCGAACCGCTCCCGCGAGAACCCTTCGGGAAGATCATGGCCGAAGATCTCCCGCATCTTCTTTAACGCCAGCTCTACTTCGGCTTCCGACTCCGGGTCTGGCCAGATCCGAAGCAGTTCACGCAACAATTCAGGCGGATAGGCCAGGTCCTTGCCCATTTCGTCGGTGAACGTCCCTGCAAACGTCTTCTTGATATGGTCACGGTAGAAGAAATTCTTGGAGAACATGAAGCCCTTGACCGGTTCCGCCGGCCAGGTCGCCCACCAGTTGATGACGCCTACGGTCTTGCCGTATTCCGGGACGATGTTCCACAGAGCTTCTTTCGTTCGGTCGTTGCTGCTCAGAAGTCGCTCTTGCCCGGTGGCGGCCTCAATAAAATGGCCGATGCTGTGATCTTTCCGACTGTGGCCGGTCGCCACAGTCGTCCACAACGCCGGCGAGTGCATCGGATCCTCGGAACGCAAAACACCGGCCGCACCCGAGTCTATCAGTTTTTTCAGATTTGGCAGCCGCCCCGAGGCAATCAGCGGCTCGATCACCTGCCAATCGAACCCGTCCAGACCAAAGAGAAACACCTTGTTCCGATTCTCCAAGGCGATCTTGCGACCCTCTTCTAGAGTAACTCGAAGCCCGTCATTCTCCTCGTTGGAACCTTTGCCACACGATCCGACCAGCAACAACGCGAAAACAATCACCCCGATAACAGGCCCACGCGCGGCACCCATGCAGCTTCCTCCTGAAGTCTTCCCTTGCAATAAATCCGCAGACTATCTTTTCACAATCGTAGCCAAAAATCAAGATCGCACGCGGCGGTCAAACAACCAACCGCGCATCTCGAACGACCAATCGCTCATTCTTCAGCGGCCTGGCCGGTCATGGGGACGAAGCGAACGTCTTCGAGTTTTTCCTTCAGGAGGCCCATTGGCGCTTTGGTATAGCGCAACAGGTCCTGGCCGAACCGGCCTTGCGGTCCGACCGGGATGACCATCCGCCCGCCGCGCGCCAGTTGGTCGAACAGCGGTTGCGGGACTTTTTCCGGCGCGGCGGTGACGAGAATTGCGTCGAAGGGCGCCTGCTCCGGCCAGCCCAGATACCCGTCGCCGATCCGCACGTGTACACGGTCGTACCCTAGCGTCTTGAGCGTTGCCGCCGCACGCACTCCCAACCCCTCCAGAATCTCGATGGTGTAGACTTCCGGTACGATCTCGGCGAGGACGGCCGCTTGGTAGCCGGATCCTGTACCGATCTCAAGGACCTTTTCGGTACCTTTCAACTGCAACGCATCGGTCATCAGGGCCACGATATAGGGTTGCGATATCGTCTGCCCTTCGCCGATCGGCAGTGGGCGGTTTTCGTAGGCCCGCGCGCGTAACGCTTCGGGCACGAATCGATGCCGCGGTACCGTCCGCATCGCTCGAAGGACCTGGGGATCTGTCACACCGAGCGCTTCGATGCCGTCTCGGACTAGCTTAGCGCGCTGCTCGGTGTATCGGTCCGCGGGGGTCGCCGGGACCTGCGCGATCTCGCCGTTATTCCCACAGGCGGCTACGCTAGTCCAACAGGAAAGAAGGATCAGAAAAATCGAGAGATCGCGAGGAGAGCACATGACCCACCTCCTACCGAAAAATGGTGTCGCAACAGGCCACCCACAAAGATGGCCGCACATCTATTCGTCTAGACAACCAGTTTCAGTATAAACAATCAGGCCTGCCGCGCCTAGGAGTTCAAGGAGCCGCTTTCTATGGCCGCAATTGGACGGGCTGGCCGGTGCGGGCGGATTCATAGATGGCGAGAATGACGGCGAGGGTGTCGCGGCCTTCTTCGCCGGGAATAAGCGAGTCGCGGCCCTCGACGATAGCGTCGCGGAGGTCCTGGATCTGACGCACGTGGCCGGCGCATACAGCGGCGGTGGGATCGGCGGAGCCGGTGGATTCTTCCCGATCGGGTTTACGCACGTAGCGATCTTCGCCCGCGATGTCGCGCTCGATCACGTGGGCGCCGCGCAGTAGCATGCTGCCTTTCGTGCCGTGAATGTCCAGGCCCTCGTTGAAGCCAGGATAGGCGGCGGTTGTTCCTTCAAAGACGCCGATGGCGCCGTTGGCAAATTCCAGGGTCACGACGCAGGTATCCTCTACGTCGATTTCGTGCGCCAGCGTACCCACACGCGCGAAGACCGACCGGATATCCCCTGCGATCCAGCGCAAGACATCGACCGTGTGGATCGACTGGTTGATCATCGCCCCACCGCCGTCCAGCTCCCAGGTGCCCCGCCAGCCGCCGCTGTCGTAGTACTCCTGGGTGCGGTACCATTTGACGTAGCCGTCGGCCAGGACCAGCTTACCCAGCCGTCCAGATTCCACCGCTTCCTTGATCTCGAGTGCGCCGGGATCGAAGCGATGCTGGGAAATCACCGACAGTATCACGTCCTTTTGCTTGCAGGTGTCGATCAAGACTTGGGCGTGGTCTACGTTGATGTCGATCGGCTTCTCTACCAATACGTGTTTTCCCGCGCTGGCGACCTTTATGGCGCACACGGCGTGCAGGCCGCTGGGCACACACACGGAAACCAGTTGGATGTCGTCGCGCGCCAGGAAACGATCCAGCTCCGGCTCCGCCGTGACACCGTACTTCTCACAATAGGTCTGCAGTTGCTTGGGGTCCGTATCGTAGGCCGCGCGGATCTCCACGTCGGGCAATCGCTGCACAGCGTCGGCATGCATGGTCGCCGCAGTACCAGTGCCGAAAATGCCGAGCCCCAGGGGGCCGTAGCCGATGCCGGTTTTGTCTAGCAAGGTTTTAAGCGCGTTGGCTGCTTTGTCGAAAAGATCCGGGCCGGTGAAGCCGTCGAAGCGGCCCGATGCCGCCAAGTGTGGCTCGAGAGTCATGAACCCGTGATAGCCTCGGGTCTTGAGCGCGCCGAAGATCGGCTCCATCTGCCCGTCTCCTTCGCCGGAAGGGACCTCCTGCATATCCGCGACGCGCATGTCCTTGATATGAACATACCCGACGTAATCTGCCAGCAGCGGCCAGGCGCGCGTGAAGGGGTCCACGCCCTCGCGGACATAGTTGGCGAAATCAAACGCGGCGCGCAGGTGCGGCGAGTCCACCCGCTCGAGAAGTGCGCGGCAGCGTTCCGGCGTGTCGCACAACAGCTCCGAATCGTTTTCCAGGATCAACACCACGTCGCCGGCCTCGGCCAGGGCGGCCATCTTCTTCAATCGGCGAGCAGCTTCGTCCAGCGCGTCATCCGGGCTCCCGTCCTTCGGATGCCAGAAGGCGAAGGCCCGGATGTAGCGAGCCTCCAGAACATGCGCCACATGGATCGCCCGCTCCAGGCGCTTGTACTCCTGCTCCGGATCGTCTTCGAAAGGCACCTTGCCGATGGGAGAGCCGATGGAAGAGACGCCGATGCATTCGGCCTGAAGTCGCTTGCGGATCGTGTCCAGCTCGTTGTCGGTTAAATCCAGGACGCCGGTCCCGTCCACGCCGCGTAGGCACAGGTAGGCGATTCCATTTTTCTTGAGCGTGGCGATCTGCGTATCCAGATCTTTGGCGATCTCATCTGCGAAGGCGCTGATCTTAATCATGGTGAGTTCCTTGTGTTATCCGAGTTCCGGGCGGATCAGCGTGGAGCCGATCGCGGCAAATTTTTCTCGCAGATGATTGAGCATGTCATCGTCGTGATACGTTCCGACCACGGCGCCGCCGGAACCGGCGAACTTGGCGCTCGCTCCCGCGGCCCGTGCAGTGCGGATCATCTGCTCGTAGCGCGGATCGATGTCGAAGATGCTCGCGCGCAGGTCGTAGTTGCGATCGATGAGCGGCGCCAGCTCGCCACCTTGGCCCGATACGATCCGGTCGTACGCGTCCTCCGCCAGCGCGCGAAGATCTCGCATGACGCCATGGACCTTTGCGTCGCCACTCTCGTAGCGGGCCTTTACGTCATTGTGGATCGCACCCGACTCGCGGGCCAGGCTCCCATTGTACGCCAGATAGAGATTCGGCAGTGCCGCTGGATCGATCCACCGGGCGGATGCCGTGACCGAATGAGCCGAGCAATCGAAAAACAGGGCGCCTTCCAATACCTGGATGGTGCGATCCATCAGGCCGCCGGCGATCTTGAGCTCTTCGGTTTCGGTCCGGAGCGCGAGGTCAATCAAGCTGTCGGTCTCCAACGTCACGTCAAAGAGTGTACTCAAGGCACGGAGAGCAGCCACCACCAGGGCGCTGGAGCCAGCCAGGCCGACCTCCCGGGGAATGGTCGACCGGTAGTCGAGCGCAAAGCCCCGGGTGCGATCGACTGCCTGGGTCCGTGCCATGCGGCAGGCAGTCGCGGTCATCAGGCGATGTTTGGCCGGGTGTCCATCGCGTGCGCAGCGCTGCAGGAGGTCTTCCAAAGAAGCGGCAGTGTAGGGTTCCCCTTGCGCGGCGCGGATGGACACAGTGTCCGACGGGGCGACGATGACTTCTGCGACGAAGTTTCGGAAGGTGGTGGCAAGGATGCATCCGCCATAGCCGTCTGACGGATTGCCGGCCAGCCCGAAGCGAGGAAAAGCGGTCGTGGTCACGGTTAGAGTCATAAGGCGGAAAACTTTTCGCGCAGGAACGTCACTGCGGCGGGGCCTTCGACGGCCCGGTCGCTCCAGCCGCATTCGCAGGAGACGCGGCCGGTATAGCCGATCCGTTGGAGTGCGGCGGCGAATCCGTCGTAATCATAGGAGCCGGTGCCCGGTGCATCGCGATGGGTGTCGGCCAGGTGTACGTGGGTCAGTCGCTCAGGCAGACTCAGGTTTTCGAACGGCTCGGCTTCCTGGTCCATGTGATAGAAATCAGCCAGCACGGTCACTCGCGGATGCCCAATGCGCGTCGCAAAGTCGCACGCCTCGGCGACCGTGTTGAGGATGTTGGACTCCGCCTGACGCAAAGGCTCGATCGCGATTGTCACGTTGTGCGCGTCTGCTCGGTCGCCAGCAAGCTTGAGGAAATCGTCGATTTGCTCAATCGCTTGCTGGCGTGGGAAGCCATCGGGGATCCGACGGGCGTCGCCGGAACCGAAGACGACAATCTCTCCACCCAAGGCCGCGACGCGCGCGAAGGCAACGGTCACATAGTGATCGAGTGCCGCACGATCCGCATCGGGGCCGGTAACCTTGAGCGTGGGCGGCAGAAAGCCGTTGAAGACCTCTGATCGGATCGACAACTTGTCCAGCGTGGCCGCGTGGGCGCGCAGAGCGTCTTCAGGGCCGAACGGATCCAGCGCATGCACAGCCAGCTCCACAAAGTCGAATTCAGCTGCCTCTATAACGGATGCATCATCTATCCCGCCGCAACATCCAATCTTCATCGCCTTCTCCTATGCATCCTCTTTTCGAGCGACTGCGGTTACCTGAAAGCCGCGCCGCGCAAGCTCCAGGGCGTGGCGCCCCGGCCCACAACACAAGTCCAGGACTCGAGCGCCCGGCTCTAAACACAAACGCTCAACAGCACCATCGATTTCAACAACAGCATTTTCCCACCGGCTCGGGGTAAACATGCTCGGCGCCCAGGTCGCCCAAAAATCATCGTCTTCGTGCCATACCTTGGTTCCGCTCACCGGATTTCTCTTTTCTTAGATTCCTCTTTCGTTGAAGCGGTCTTCGGCTTTTGTATTGTACTCTTCTCCACCGGGTAAGTTGATGCTACGAAAGACTTCGGGCGTGATACCACGGGCGATCAGCGCGTCAATGATCTCGCCAGTAAGGACCCAGTTGACCAGGGCGCTCATCACGCCGGAGGTGGGTAGGACCTTTGTGTCGATGCCTTCCACTTCGAGCGCGGCGTCGCCGGGGACGCCCAGCGTGTCGATCGTCACGTCAGCGATTTCACACAACCGCTTGCCGGAGGAGTGGAGCGAGGGCACCGACTGACTAAACGCCACGGCAGTGATCGCGACGACTTTGAGTCCGGCCTTTTGGGCCGCCAGTGCGGTTTCGACAACCTGCCCGGTCTTTCCACTGTTGGAGTTGGCAATCAGGACGTCACCCTGCTGCAAATGGGCCTGATTAAGAACATAACGGGCGAAGGCTTCTTCTTCGTCGCCGTTCATTTCGATCCCGGCCTTGCGGCTTTTGTCGAATTTCGGCGGTTTCGGGTGCGTCACCTCAAAGGCAATGTCGATGTTGCGGACGCCGCACAGGCCACCGGCGCGATGGATCGGCTCCTCGCGCATATGGCCGGTGTCGAAGCGATGGAGCGAACCGCCGGCCGCGATGCTGTCGGCGATTACGTGGGCCGCTTGATGGATTGGTTCAAACCCAGAGCCTTCCAGCTGGCCGAGCATCTCGCGGATCTTGTCGATGTATTGTTTGCCTAACATGGTCTCCCTGCTGTCAAAAGCCGGTGCAGCGTTTGAGCCGCTCGCGGTATTTTTCCATCAATTGTTCGTTTTTCTCGGACCCATCCGAGAGGTTGCCGGAATAAAAGATCGGAACTTCCGCGCCCCGTTCGGCCAGCAGCTCGGCCACACGAGCCATCATCGCCTGGAGGATGTAGGATCCCGCCACCGTAGAGGCGGCCCCGACCTTTTGGTCAAGGCCATCGACCGAAACCACCGCGTCGCCGGCAACGCAGCCGTTGTCCAACACCACGTCGGCCACTTCGTGCAACCGGGTGCTCGTCGCGCCGGTTTCGGCATAGATGACGCTGGTGAGCGCGATCACGGGGAGGCCTCGCTCTCGCGCGGCCAGGGCCATCCCCACCGGCACTGCGTTCTTTCCGGAGGTGGAGACGACCAGTAGGACGTCTTCCGGGTCGATCGTAACGCCTTCGAGCAGGGTGCGCGCGTAACCCTCTAGCCGCTCGAAGTGGGAGGTGAGCCAGACCGGCCGGTGATGGAGCATCAGGTCATGGGCGAAGATCGGGTTGACGAGCATGGATCCGCCGGCCCGGTAGTAGAGGTCCTGCACCAACAGGCCGGAGTGTCCGCAGCCAAAGGCGTGGAGGATGCCGCGGCCGGAAAAGGCGTCGGCGAGGCGCCGTGCGGCATCTTCGATTACGTCCCTCTGGGTCCGACGAATCTTGTCCAAGCAGGCGTCCAAACCTTCAAAGTATCGGTGCTGCGCGGATGTCATTCAGAATTCTCCGTGGATTAAGGTTGAGTGCTCGTATGGTACGCAGGTCTGCGGCGGCTGTCAAGCCGAGCGGTTGGGACCCGTGGGCGCGCTCTACCGTTGACGTACGCCCCGGCAAGCTTTAGAATGCGTCCCACGCGCATTGCAAGAAAGGAGTTCTGGACATTCATGGGTGAGCCGTCCTTGACAAGGGCTTTGCGATGTTTTGTCTTGCGGTGGCTACCTTGGCTCCTCACCCTCTTATTGCTGGCCCACCTGATCCTGATGATCAGCCATTACAAGGTCGATTTCCCTTATCAGGAAGGGTGGTTCATCAGCATCCTACTCTACCAGAGCGAGGCTGGAACGCTGTCGCTCCACGATTTCTGGGGATTGGCGAACGAA
>JAJDCN010000015.1 GCA_029260815.1 Planctomycetota bacterium | reverse complement strand
CATGATCCTGGGCGGCATCGGGCCGGAAGAGACCGTCGCCGTGTCTGGTTCCACCCTGGAGAAGAAGGTCCGGGATATCGAGGGAATCCCCAAAATAAAAAACCGGTATGAGAGCATCGGTGCATATCTGTCGCCGGTGATCGACCTGCCGCCGGGCGCGGCGGTGACTGGCGTGCGCTGGTCGGAGTTCATCCCCTACAGCCTCAAACGGCCCTGGGGCGTTGTCAGCGACGCAGATTCCGATCCCGCTGCGAATGGCGAGACCTCCGTCCTAATGACGCTGATCAACAATGGAGAGCCCCTTCTCGTCGCCGACCGTTCGATGGAGATGCCCTTCCCAGACGATTTTTTCCCGGGCGACTTTGTGGCAAAAGACTTCCGGATCCGCGTGGAAATGCAGGCAACCGTCCATGAAGACTATATACGCCTCCATCCGGTGCGGAACGACCGGCTGCTGGATACACCGGTGGTAGACGATATCATGGTCAAGTACACCTTCGGAGACGAGATTCTCTTCTGGGAAGATCTCTAGGGCCCATCTCCTCAATAAGTTTATCCCGAACCGCCGGTTCGTCCTTCGCCACGCCCTGTGTAGGCCAGCTCATCGGGTCAGAGCGGGTGTGCGCAGCTGGAAGCCGCCGGAATCGCGGGCGTGGTCTTTCATCAAATTCAGGGCTCGGCCCGCGATGACAGAGCCGAAGCCGTATCGGTTTCGAATCCGGTCAACGCTCTCCAACAGGTCTCTGTGGGCCGCGTAGTCGCTCGGGTTGAAAAGATCTTCCTGATAGGACCGAGCCTCCGACAACTGGGAGAGGGTAACGCCCACCAGCCGTAAGCGCATCCGACGGATGTGGACCCGTTCTAACAGGTGCAGAACCGTCCGATACAGCTCGACGTCCAGGTGTGTCGGCTGGTCGAGTCGCTTGGATTTGGCGAGAGTCTGGAAATCGGAGTAGCGAACTCGCACGCTCACCGATCGTGCACGCAAGCCGATCGATCGCATCTGATGAGCCGCGCGCTCCAAAAGGTAATAGAGCATTCCTTCGATCGTTGTCGGGTCGTCAGTGTCGGCCTCGAAGGTGGTCTCCCGACTGATCGACTTAGGCCGCTCCGGCGGCGGAAGGACGACCGAGCCGATGCCCCGCGCGGCGCTGTAGAGAACCCTTCCGTAAGTGCCGAAGGTGCGGACCAGCAGGTCCCGAGAGAGACGCGTGAGCTGATCTACCGTCTTAACGTTGAACGTCCCGAGAATTTCAGCGGTTCGCGAGCCAATCCCCGGGATGGCCCCCACCGGCAACGGCGCGACAAAGGCGGCTTCGTACCCGGGCCAGACCTGGACAATGCCGTTGGGCTTGGCCAAGGTGGTGGCGATCTTCGCGACCAACTTATTAGAGCCGATCCCGATGGAGACGTTGACACCCGTCTGTTGCTTCACCTCGTTCTTGATCTGCTCGGCGACCGTTTGCCAATCCACCGCATGTTCCAGGCATTTCTGCTCCCAGGCGTATAGACGCGCGCAGTGGGTAAAGTCCAGGTACCCTTCGTCCAGAGAGGCAGACTGGACTGTGGGGGTGTATCGGTCAAATACGGAAAACGCCGCCTGCGAGGCGGCTGTATAGCGCTTGTGGCTGCCCCGCAGGAAGACCGCCCGAGGACACAGCCGCTTGGCTTGGGAAAGTGGCATGGCGGTCTTGACCCCCAGAGCCCGGGCCTCGTAGGAAGCGGAGGCAACCACCGAGCGGTCCGTTTCTCGGCCACCGACGATCACCGGTCTGCCGGCCAGATTGGGATCCAGAGCCTGTTCCACGGAGGCGAAGAAGGCGTCGAAGTCCGCATGCATAATAAGCGTTGAATAGAGCTGTAACATAATGCAAAAAAGCCTGTTACATGGTTTCTGACACGAAAACAAGTTCGTTATTTGTACGGTGTTAGTTTACTGAACAATAGGGACAAAAATCAATCGAAAAATGCCCCACAGGATTCACACCTGCAAGCATCCCCTCTGCCGAACGTCCAAAGCAAGCGGGAGCCGCCCAGATGAGAGCGCTTCGTCTTAGCAATCCCATTCAATACCTGCCTGCAGATCGTCCGATAAATAGAATTAGCGGTTGACTCTTTACAATTCGTACTATACAATGACCAGTGTTCGTAGGGAGAGCAAGCCGCTACCGCAGGGGCGGCGCGGTGCCCAGGTACCGACCTCCTGGGCCATTTAGGAGACGATAGAATGGCCCCAAGATCCGTTCCCTCCCGGCCAATCGGCCGGAACTTCCATCGCAAGGCCGGACAAAAAGATCGTGCGCTCGTCTTGATCATGTCGCTGGCGATCCTTCTGATGATTTCCTTGATCGCACTCGCTTTCATGGCCGACGTGGAGTTCAGCAACAAGATCCAGGACACCAAACAGATGGACCTCCGGGCCGATTTTATGGCCACGACCGGTCAGGCGGTTGCACGCCTTTGGCTGAAACAAGCCAAGACGAGCCTGGTCCAGCCCAGCTACTCCTATCAGGCCTACGAGGAGATGTTAGCCTCCTTCAAGGGCCATAACGGGAATCCAACAGCCGGTGCCTCCGAAGTGTTGCGCATGGAGCCCGAGATGATCAACCAAGCCG
>JAJDCN010000140.1 GCA_029260815.1 Planctomycetota bacterium | reverse complement strand
TGTTTGTCTCTGCGGATCGTGCGCTCGTCTACTTTCAGGATGCCGGCGATTTCAACGGTCGAATGGCCTTCCACCATGAGATACCCTACGATGGTGCGCCGATCTTCCTTTGAAATGCTCTGCGGGTCCACGGCGCCCACGTGGAGCTTTCGCAGGATCTCCAAAACCCCGTCTCGCGGAGGATTTGGCGTCTCGCTATGCATCGTACACCGCTCCCTCTATTGGGTATCGCTGTGAAAGCTCCGGGTTCTTCTCCCGGCCAGCGAACGCCAAGTAGCGCTTGACGATTACATCGCAGTAGCGAGGATCAATCTCGAGGCCGCAGCAGGTCCTGCCGGTCCGCTCCGCGGCGATCAGCGTCGAGCCTGAGCCCAGGAATGTGTCGAGAACCATGTCGTCTGGCTTGGAACTGTTGCGGATAGCCCGCTCGGCAAGCTCCAGAGGCTTTTGTGTTGGGTGCTCGTAGGATCTTGTCGGATCCCGCCGTACCTGCCAGACGGTGGACTCGTTGGTCGGTCCGTACCACCGGTGCGCCCCGTTTCCGTCCTTCCACCCGTACAGGCAAAACTCCGTTTGCTGGTTGTAGTCCCCGTAGCCGATGGCGAAGTTTTCCTTTACCCACGTGATCACACAGGACACCTTGAATCCCAGATCTTCCAACAGGCGATGCATGGGCCCGAATTGTCGGTGACCGTTCCATATATAGAACGGAGCTCCGGGGCCGAGGACGGGGCCCACGTGGCTCAGTACACGCCCCAGCCAGTCTTCGTATTGCTCTTGGGACAGATCATCGGCGTAGATCTGGCGCCATTGGCGACTTCGTTTCGGCCGGGAATCTTTCGGTTTCGGTCGGCTTCCACCGTAGTAGTTGACGTTGTAGGGCGGATCCGTGAAGACCAAATCCACCTCTCGCTCGCCAACCAAGCGCTGAATGTCAGATGCTTGGGCTGCGTCGCCACAAAGAAGGCGGTGACGACCCAAGGAGATGAGGTCTCCGGTCTGGGTGACAGGTTCGTCGACTTCTCCCAGGGCCTCTTCCACATCGAACGCTTCCTCCTTTTCTCCCGGCCAAAGACCGGAGGTTCGCGCCAAGAGCTCTTCGATTTCCGGCACTTCGAACCCCGTCACAGCGACGTCGAACTTGGGCAACGACATCAGTTCGCCCAGGACTTCCGCTAATTTTCGCTCGTCCCAGCCCCCTTGAATCTTGTTCAGGGCAATGTTCAATGCCTTTTCTTTGTTCGGAGGAAGATCGACCACACTGACTTCGACATGGGCGGCACCCTCGGCCTCCAGGACCTTGAACCGCTGATGACCGCCCACCAGATTGCCTGTCCGCTGATTCCAGACCAGTGGCTCGACAAAGCCAAATTCGGCAATGCTTTGTTTGAGGTGTTCGTAGGCAGGGTCGCCGGGTTGAAGGTCGGTGCGTGGATTGTAGGCGGCGGGCCGAATCAGGGACACGGGAATAGATTGGATATTCATGAAACCCCTCCATAAACGGATTTAGACATCTAAGGCACTATCTTTACTATCGGCAAGAAGTGGACAGAGATTAGATGTTTTTAACCCTTATTTTGTATCGGCCTTAATTTAGGCACAAAATAAGGGGTATTTCTGGCCGAAATTCCCTTGCTAGCCGTCTCCAAATAGTCCCTTATGGGGGTGCAGAAAATGAACTTAAACACTTGAATCTTAGGAGGTTACGAATATGTCTACCAGTGTTACAGCATCGATCTGTGCTCTACAGGAAAAGCCGGTGCATGAATTAAAGAAAAAGTACCGAGAGGTGTTCGACGGAGAGGAGCCACGCTCATCAAACCGAATGTTCCTCATCCGTCGCATCAGTTTCCGGATTCAAGAAGTCGAGTATGGTGGATTAGGAGCCGAGCCTAGGGCAAGACTCGAAGAATTGAAATCTGAGATCAACCCGCTGGGGAAGATCCTAGATCGGGCGCATAAAAAGACGAGAGCACGATTCAACGGCAGAGATCCTCGGCTTCCACCTCCCGGAGCGACACTTCGACGGGTGTACAAGGATCGGGTCATCGAGGTCGGGGTGCGCCAGAAAGGGTTTGAGTACGACGGACGATTGTTCGTGTCGCTGACGGCGGTGGCTCGGGAGGTTACCGGTGCACACTGGAATGGTTTTCTGTTTTTCAATCTTTGAGGAGAGAGTGTCATGGCCAACGCACCCAAGAAAAAAGTCCGATGTGCTGTGTACACGCGCAAGAGCACGTTTGAGGGGCTCGACCAGGAGTTCAACACGCTCGATGCACAGCGCGAGGCGTGTGAGAAGTTCATCGAGAGCCAGCGGGGCGAGGGGTGGAGGACTCTTCCGCAACGCTATGACGATGGCGGCTGCACCGGAGGGAACATGGAGCGCCCGGCTCTTCAGCTCCTCTTGGAAGATGTCCAGGCGGGGCGCGTGGACAGTGTCGTGGTCTATAAAGTGGATCGCCTGTCTCGCTCTCTAATGGATTTTTCCCGGATTATCGAGTTGTTCGATTCATGTGGCGTGACCTTTGTATCAATCACGCAACAATTCAATACAAGCACGTCCATGGGACGGCTGACGCTCCACGTCTTGCTTTCGTTCGCACAGTTCGAGCGGGAAATCATCAGCGAGCGGACGCGGGACAAGATGTCCGCGGCGCGGCGCAAGGGGAAATGGGTCGGGGGACAGCCTATGCTCGGTTACAACCTCGATCCCCATATCCGGCGTTTGGTCATCAATGCAGCGGAAGCGCCGCTGGTACGAAGCATCTTTGATTATTAC
>JAJDCN010000139.1 GCA_029260815.1 Planctomycetota bacterium | reverse complement strand
ATGGATCGAGACCTCGACTTCGATCGGTTCACTGATCCGGTAGGACCGTTTCTCCGACCTGAGGGCCAGACGCAGCTCCAGGTCTTCGTTCCGGATCGGCTTGGGATCCACGCCATCTTCCGGCGCACGCGGGCGCACGCGGATGTCGCCACCGGCGTCGGCGAAGGCCTCGTGATCGGCGTCCACCTGCCGGGTTCGGGAAGCGTCCTCGTTGGAAAATGCCACGACTCCTTCCAGCACGATGAGCTTGGTTTCTCGCTCAAGGACCTCGACGTCGAATTGAGTACCGAGCACCTTAACGGTGGCGTAGGGCGTATGGATTTGGAAGCCGATGTCACGGGGCACGATGTGCGCCCGCAGCCGACCGGTGTTCAAGGTCATCGCGTCTTTCGCGCCGACCACAAGCATCGAATCGGGACCCAGGGTCACCGTGGAGTGTCCCGACGCGGCCTTGTCGGCAATCATCAGCGTCACCCGGCCGTCGGACCCGGTGCGAAGTTCTTGGCCAGCCCGGACGGTCTGTCCGGAGCGCAGCTTCTGCCACGTGTCGTTGCCGTGCTGGACCTCGGCGATGCCTGTGACGGTGACGGTTGCGATCGGTGGCTCGGCGGCGAAGGAAGCAAACAGGATCAGGATGACCGCCGCGGCCGCGGCCGTGCCCGACAACCACAGGGCCGCCTGACGGCGGATGGGGTTGGGCGGGACGGGGCGGACCTCCGCGGGTTCGGATTCGGCCGGCGGTCGGGCGACTGAAGGCGTGATGCGCCGGGAGATCGCCTGCCAGGTATCGGCCGGAAGCTCGGGTGGTCGCTCTTCGGCCAGCTTGTCCAATGTGGCGCGATAGTTTTCCAACTCTTCGGTGCATGCGGGACAACCGGCCAGATGTTGTTGCAGATCGGTTGCTTCCACCGGCTCGACCTCTTCGTAGACCAGCGCTACGAGGGATTCGCGGACTTGTTCGCAGTCGAGTGTATGAGATTCGCTGTTCATGTTCACATCCGGTGCGCTTGGTTGAGGCGTTCCATTTTCGATTTCAATTTTGCCGCGGCGTTGGCGATGCGAGACTTGACGGTTCCGATCGGAACGTCCAGCACCTGGGCAATCTGGGCATAGGGTATGCCTTGGTAATGCGCCAGGACGAAGGCCATCTTCTGCTCGGCCGGCAAGGCGTCGAGAGCTTGCGCCAGTTGCGCCAGGGTTTCGTCGGTCTCCACCTGCTCCGGAGGGCCGGGGGCGGTGTCGGGGGCCTCGAGCGCACTGGCCGAGTCTTCTTCGTTGTACCCAGCGCCCGCCGGCCGGGCCGGTGTGTTTTTGCGCTTCGCCGCCGCGTTGATCCACAGGTTCCGGGCGATGGTATAGACGTAAGTCCGGAACGAAGCCTTCGGCTCGTAGCGCCGGCGGCTGTTCCACAGGCGCAAGAAGACCTCCTGGAAGTCATCCTCCGCGCGATGATAGTCGCGTTCGAGTCGGTAAAAAAAGGCGAACAACTCGTGCTTGTACAAATCATGCAGTTGTCTCAAGGCGTCCATATCGCCGGCCCGGACTTGGACCATCAGGCCTGTTTCCCGTTGTGCGTTGTGTTCCACGTTCATCAGTTCCGGCGGTCTATGGGGGTAAACCGGCTCGCCGGCCTTCGGTTCATGCTCTTGTCCACGAAGAGCGTCATATCAACTTCTGTCTTTTGCGCAAGAGCCACTCCGTGCAGATCAGGCCCAAGAACACGATCAGCAGAAGCACGCCCAAGTGCTCGTTGTTATGAGGTTTTTCCTCCCTCGGCTCGCTTTTGACGCGCTCGGTCCGGTCTTGGATCTGCTCCGGCAACTGGGCCAACTCGTGCAGCCGCACCAGGCGGCCGCCGGCGGGGGCATTGGCCTGGGCCACCGCTTCGAGCAGTTCCAAGTTCGTGTTCGGTATTTTCTTTTCGAACTGACTGGGTTGGACGCGGAACCAGCGCCGCCCGAGCTGGCGTTCGCTGACTTCGACCGCCGATGCGTCCTCTACCCAGATTCGATATTCGCCGATCACCTCCGGCTGGATCTGCTTGGAAAATGTCAGCTCTTCGGTAAGACTCGGGTCCATGTCTACTTTCACCTGCTCGCCATCGAGCACCTGGTAGATGATTTGGAGCTTTCCGTTGGGCGGGAGAAGGGTTTCATCCAGGAGCTTGGCGCTGATGGTGACTGGTTGACCCAGGGGCACGGTTGTGGACTCCAGTTCGATCGACACCCGCCGGCTTTTGAGGAATTTGCTGCCTGTCATCTCCTGGATCGCCTGGGCCCAAAACCGGTGATAGTAGCGATCGCCCACGTCACGTCGCCATCGCCACAGGCTGTCGAGCGCGATAAACAGGCTGTGTCCGCCCCCGCCGGTGGGGCTCGTGACGATCAACGGATAGGCTTCTCCCGTGCTGGTGTTAGCGGTGGCATGACGCACCAGGACCGAGGCGACCGGTTTGATTTTTTCCACCGGGTAGAACCAATAGAACCCCGGCAGGCCGCTGTAGGGCTTGGTCGGATCGCCTTGCCAGAACGCGGCGTTTTGCTCTTCATCGTCCAGCAGCCGGGTGATGCGGGATATCCGCTTGCCCTCCACGGTCAGTTGGTAGCGGTAGGCTTGGGTCAGCGATTTCCATCCGGCCTGGTTGACTGGCGTAATATGAATTGGCAGGATGTCCCGCAGAGGGGTCTTGGAGAACAGGGCCGGGTTGTACCATTCACCGGCGATCATGACCAGGGAGCCGCCGCCGGCGTTGCCTGCGTCCGCGTCGCCCAGGACGAAGGTTTTGAGTTCCTTCAGGAAATTCTTCGGCAATCGTGGGTGCTTCGGGTTGATATCGCCGAGGATCACAATGTCGAACTCCGATAGGCTGGGGGCGCCGGTGGTGGGATCTACCGGGAGCGACGAGCGCTTGGGCAGTGTCCGAAGCGCGCGGATCGGATGTTCCTTGCCGGTGGAGTCGGTAAATTTGCCTTTGGTGTGGTCCTGCCGATACTCGGGGTCGGCGTCCAAGAGAAATGTCCAAGCCGTGATCAGCTTGGTCTCCCGGACCAGCAGGCTGCGCAGATAGCGATATTCGTACCGGGGAACTTGGTCTACGAAGAGGACTTTGATGCGATTGTCCTTTACCTGCACGGTGTGGGTCAAGACGTTGTTGGTTTTGTTTCGCTCATCGGACTTCGGCTGGACCATCGCCCGGTAGACGAAGGCCCCTTTCTCTTCCATGGGCACGAGGAACTCCGCCAGGATCGACCGGACCTGGCCGGCGTTGTCGGCCTCCAGCGTGTGCGTTTGCGTCCCACCTTCGACCTTGGAGAACTCCTTGTTCAGCGGCGTTGTGTTGTCCTGCCGCGCCTTGGCCCGTTGCAGATGGACCACGACCTCGGTCCCGGTCGGAAGTTCCGAGGAGCCGATATTGACCTTGAAGACCAGCTTGGAGTGGACCGGCGCTTCCTTGTCGGCGTTGATGGATTTGATCCACAGGTCCTTCGGCGGCCGCTCATCGCCCACGGCCACGGCGAAGATGGGGATCTCGCGGTCGTTGGCCCGTTGCACGGCGGGCTTCCAGGCGGATGTGGCGTTGTGTTGCCCGTCGGTAATCACGATGATTGCGGCGATGGGTTGGTTCGGATACGCCTCCAGCGCGTTGTCCAGCGCGGTTCTTAGGTCGCTGGACGTGCCGTTTGGCTTGAGCTCTTTCAGTTCCACGTCTGCCCGGGTTTTGGAGGAGAACTCGAACCAACGCACCTCGCCGCGCGCTTCGAACTGGTCGGCCAGTTCCGGGTTGCTGTCAAAAATACGGCGGACCAGGTCGAGCCGCTCCAGTTCGCTGGGCCGTTTGTCCAGGGGCAGCTTTAGCGCACTGGCCAGCCTAGCCTCGGCGTTGCGGCCCGCAGTCGGGTAGGTGTCGGTGAGCGACATGCTCTGGGAGGTGTCCACAAGCATCAGCACCAGCCCGCGGCGATCTTCGAAATAATCGACTCGCAGTACCGGTTCGCACAGGATGAGAACGACCAGGATCACCGTCAAAAAGCGAAGTCCGGCAAGAATCATTGCTTTACCCAGTTGGGACTTCCTCAGTTCCAGTCGGTACAGCCACATCACCGCGGCGGCCAGGCCCAGAATCCCAAAAAACAGCACCCATCCGGGTGGGGCCGACTGAAACGTCAACTGGAACTCCGAGTCCGCGTTGACCTCCAGATCCAGGAGTGTTTGAATCAGTTTCTTGAGCCCGTTCATCAGCGTATCGATCATCCGGCGGTTCTCCAGGCAGGCGTCATGGTGTGTCTCATGTTTTCACACTGGGCCGACTGAAGATCGCCGCAAGAATCGACTCGACGATCAGCAGTCCCAGGACAATGTAGGCGAAATCTTTCCAACGGCTCTTTCCGGCCACGGAGACATTCTTCAGGGTGTCGCGCATCCGGAAGGTGAACTCCGGCAGGGCCGCCCGCAGGTCGCCCGCGGTCACGCGTTCCATGTTGCTCTCCGTAAGGAACACATTTGCGGCGAAGATCTGTGCCGGCGGCACGTCCTTGTCGCGCACCAGATAGCGGCCCGTCTCGTAGGTGTCTCGGTAAGCGAATCGGGGAATGGGCGGGTCCTGTCCCCGTGGAATTTTTTGCATGAAATCCCCCGCAGCCGAGTAGGCGGCCTCCTCCGAGTCCTCGGGAATCTTGAGCTGGGGCTGCGTGGGCGGCTTGCGCGGATCGAAGTTCATGGCAATCGGATCGCCGGCAAAGACGTCCCGCGGGTCGATGCGGTCGTGCCGGAGGGTCGCGTAACGGATCAGGATGTGCAAAAACGGCACGGACATCAAGACCTTGTGTTTGTTGGTCAGGAAATTAGTCCAGGCCCCATCGGCGGTAAAGGAGAATAGGGCCACAACGCCAGCGTTGTTGTATTCTCGTATCACGACCGCCGGTGCCTCCGGCGGGCCGCCCGGTTGCCGGTAGAAAAACAGTGGTGTGGACACCGCGTTGGGCGTGACCAGCTCCGGCAAGATCAGCGGGAACCGCCGACGCACATGCGGAGCGTAGGTGGCGCTTTCAAATAGTCCGGCCTTGTGCAACAACGCCAGGGTGGGATGGCGGACGGCTCCGGGTGCTAGCTCCCAGTATCCGTCCTCGTTTTGTGGATTCCCGATGGGCGCGCTCAGCTTCACGGGCGACAGACCCTTGCCGTCGGCATACAAGGTCCGGTTAAAGTCGTCGGTCGCGACTTTGGAGCCCAAGAAAATCCAGACGGCCCCGCCGTCGGCCACGTAGCGCTCCAGCGCGGCGACCTTGTCCAGATCGCCGGCGCCGATGGACGTGTTGGCGAGGATCACAAGATCGTACTTCTCCAGATCGGCGGCCTTGTTCAAATCGTCTTTGATCTCAGGCGGCAGGACGATGTCCTCTTTGAGCATGGAACCGACGGGATCTTCCCGTTGGGGGAACAGGGCCCGGCTGAGCAGATAGGTCTCCGTATCCTGAAGCTTCGGTCCGGTAGCTTCTCCGTCGATCATCAACACGCGGATGCCTTCGCGTAGGTTTAGCGGGTAATAATAATGGCTGTCCGCCTCCAGCGAATCGGCAACGACAAATTCGATGGAATAGGGCCCCGGCTCCCGGAGCACGAACTCGAAGGTTAGCGCTCGGCTTGCCCCCGGTTCCAAGTTGGCCTTGAGCGTCTCCTTCTTTTCTCCGTTGACCCGGCGGGTCACTTCGATGTCGGTTTCCGGCGTGTTGCCGCGATTGAGCAGGGTCACTTTCATGGCGATCCGCGC
>JAJDCN010000138.1 GCA_029260815.1 Planctomycetota bacterium | reverse complement strand
TCGAGTTAGGCGACCACCGCCTGTTGTGCGCCGACTGCACGGATCCGGAAGAGGTGCGCCGTCTCATGAATGGGGAGCGCGCAGTTCTTTTCGAAACCGACCCGCCGTATCTGGTCGGCTATGACGGCACCAATCATCCCGGCTCCAAGGGTCAGCGGGGCAAAAACAAAAACTGGTCCAGCACCTACGGTGGCTCTTGGGATGACGCGGACGCAAACCCGGACCTTTATGAGAATTTTATTCGGGTTGCTATCGATGAGGCCATTCAGCCCAATGCGGCATGGTACTGCTGGCATGCCAGTAGGCGCCAGACTATGGTAGAGGAAGCCTGGCAGAAATTCGGAGCCTTCGTCCATCAGCAGATTATTTGGGTGAAAGACCGGCCGATTTTAAATCGGTCCTGGTACATGTGGAAGCACGAGCCTTGCTTCTTCGGCTGGGTTCGTCCGAACAAGCCGCCTCGGGTATCGGATGATTTCCTCTCGACAATTTGGGAGTTCCCTACTGTTCCCGTAGGCCAACCTACGGACCACCCCACCATGAAACCGCTCGAGGTGTTCGCGATTCCAATGCGTCAGCACACGAGGCGTGGTGACATCTGCTATGAACCCTTTTGCGGCTCCGGTTCCCAGCTAATAGCTGCCGAGCAGCTGGGGCGACGATGTTTTGCCCTGGAGATCAGCCCCTATTACTGCGACGTCATCGTGCGCCGATGGATTCACTTCGTGGGAGAGTACAATGCGCCTCCAAACCTGGTGGACCGCTACCGCCTCGCACCGGGGAAGGAGGTGTGATCATGAGCAAGAGAAATCACTTGCCAGCTAAGTCTGGTGTAAACAAGGAAAATCGCACGCTGGACATGCTCAAGGAAATTCAAGCAGGACGCGTAGATCCGAAATCGATCACGCCTGAAGATCGCGTTCAGTTGGTGAACTACCTCCTAGCGGACGGTTACTCGACGGCCGAAATGGCTGAAATTCTCAAGGTTTCCGAGCGCACGATCGAGCGGGACAGGCAGGCAATCCGGGAAACCAACGCACTTGAACGCGACCCAAGATTGGTGGCGCAGACGGTTGGTCATCTAGTCAGCGAGGCTGGGCTCGCGATTCAACGTATCCGCAAAGCGGCGAGAGACAAGAGCGTATCTCCCACCGTGAAAGTGGATGCGGAGCACCGGTGTTACCAAATAACCAGCGATTTCATTCAAAGATTGCAATCTCTGGGCTATCTGCCGATGGCTGCGCAACGGCTAGAGGCTGACTTGACCCACCACGTGGACGAAGTCCCTGACCTTGCGACATTGCATAAAGAAGCCGCGCGCTTAAAACAGATAAAAGGGCAAAACGATCCGCGCGTAGCTTATCTGGAAATGACCCTTGCGCAAGCCGGGGCTGCGCAAATCATTGCCGAGATTTCTTCAGAATCCGAAAACAAAGGAGATGAAAACGATGATTCGACAAAATAACTATAGCGCTGCCGTGTGTCAGCAGCTTCGCTCCACACGACGGGGGCTTGCGAGCGCCTCTCCGGAGATGTTCACGGAAATTTACCTTCAGTCCCAGTGCCATTTGCCCTTTTCCAGAATGCATCGAGAGGTGTACGCGGAGTTGGTTCAAATGATGAGAACAAGGAGCAGTCGCCTTGCGATCGCCGCGCCGCGCGGCCATGCCAAGAGTACGATTGTCAGCTTGGCTTGCGTACTCTGGTGCGCGCTGTATGAAAAGGAAAATCTGATCCTGATCGTTTCGGCGACGAAAGAGCAAGCGATACTGTTGCTTAAGGCCATCAAGGACGAGTTGCAGAGCAATCTATTGCTTCAGGAAGATTTTCCTGAGATCTGCGTAACTGAAGGAATGGCTCGCAAACCGAAGCCTTGGCGAGACCACCGCATTCAACTGCCCAATGGCGTCATGATTTGCGGTTATGGGTGTGGTCAGTCCCTCCGAGGCATCAAAAAGGGAAAGAATCGGCCGGGCCTGATCGTTGTCGATGATATCGAAGATCGCGAGCAAGTCGTCTCCGAAGAGCAGCGTCAAAAGCTCGAAAAATGGTTCAGGGGCGATCTGCTGAAGGCCGGGCATCCCGATACCAACGTGGTGATGGTCGGCACGGTGCTCCATCACGACTCGCTTCTGGCACGCCTGATCGATCCTGACAAAGGCTTGGGCTGGACCGGGCTGAAGTATCAAGCCATCGAATCGCCCAGTGACTACCCGAATTTGTGGGAGGCCTGGACCTCCATCTATCGAAGTTTGGAGGTGTTCGAGGACCAATACGGACCCGACGCCGCAAGGGCGTTCTACGAGGAAAACAAAACCTTGATGAATCAGGGTACCAGGGTCTTATGGGAGGAGCTTGAAGATTACTATGCCCTCATGGTTATGCAAGAGCGTGAAGGACAGGCAAGCTTCCAGGCCGAGAAGCAGAATGAGCCGCTCGATCCTGAGCAGTGCATTTTCTCGGAGGAGCGTTTTGTTTACTGGGACACGGAGTTTCCCACCGAAGAGGATCTGTTCCGCCACCTCGGCAGGAACGGATACTTCTTCGGGGCGTGTGATCCGAGCCTGGGACAACGTACAGGGCGCGGCGACTATTCCGCGATTGTTATCCTGTATCAAGACCGGGCTACCCGGGTCAATTACGTACTCGTGGCCGACATCGCGCGACGGAGCCCCGACGAGACCATCAAACGCATTATTCATTACACAGGCAAATACCCGTTCACTCATTTTGGGGTGGAAAGCAATCACTTCCAACAGCTAATGGTGAACAATCTTATAAGACATATTCGAAAATTAGGCCTCCACAATAGAATCAAAACCATCACAAGTAGGTCCAACAAGCAATCGAGAATTGCGAATCTCGAACCGGAGATCAGCCAGGGACAGATTCGGTTCTGCAAGAAGCACAACCTTTTGCTCGATCAATTACGACAGTTTCCTTTAGGAAAGCATGACGACGGGCCGGATGCCCTTGAGATGGCTATGCAAATGGCGAATCGGCCACGAGGTGGGCTGAAAATCCGGCCCTTGTTCTGTTAATCGCATCGCAGTGCATGCAGAATGTGGTGAGCTATGGATCGGGCCGGCTCAGGTTCGACGACGCGCATTGCGCAGGAGAAGGGAGCCTCCCAAGGCGACCAGCGTTGCTGTCATTGGCTCTACGATCTTCTGGCTTTCCACAACAAAGTGAGCCCCGTAAATATCCCACGGCCCGTTGCGATTGCCATGGGCACGGTTGTCCTGCCACACAACGGTGTTTCCGTAGATAGCAGGTTGTTGCTGATCTAACATGCCACTGGTAATTTGGAACGTCGAACCTTCGGAAAGGCTGTATCCAAAGATATCCCGATCATCGCCCTGCTCGTTGCCCCAGATCACGAAGTCTCCAGAGATCGCAGGGTTTGTCTGAAAGCCGGGCTCTGTAGCAATTGCGAATTCGATCCCAGTTACAAGATCATATCCGTAAATGTCAGAGCCGTCATTACGAATCTCCATCCAGACCACGATTTGGCCATCGACATCCGCGTGAGATTGATGGAATCCTGGGTCATTGGTGATTTTTTGCTCGGTCATCGATGTGAGTGAGTATTCAAATACGTCCATATACGGTCCGGGATCGGCTTCTTCCCACACGATAGAGTTTCCAGAGATGGCGAGGCCGACTTGAGAGTTCGTGTCGTTCGTAATCTGAAATTCTATTTGTGTAGAGAGATCATAACCAAAAACATTCCATTCCAAATTACGTCGATCGATCCACGCGACAGTGTCACCGGAAATTGCCGGACCGAATTGATGCCAGGAGTCGGCTGCGACTTGAAACTCGGTTCCCGTGGAAAGGTTATAGCCGTAGATATCATTCACGCCGTTCCGAAGGTCTTCCCAAACTACGATATTGCCAGAAATGCTTACGTT
The DNA here is from genome assembly GCA_029260815.1 of Planctomycetota bacterium. Lineage (GTDB taxonomy): Bacteria > Planctomycetota > B129-G9 > JAJDCN01 > JAJDCN01 > JAJDCN01. The sequence continues at coordinate 12,000 of JAJDCN010000138.1, read as the reverse complement.
CTCTTGGTCTGCAGCGCTGTCGGTAATCTGAAATTCTGTGTTGGTGGCGAGATCATAACCATAGATGTCCCAATTACCGTTACGACGATCCTGCCAGACAACGGTGTTACCGGATATCGCTGGATTGACCTGGTCCGCCGCGTGGTCCGAGATCAGGAACTCCACCCATTCGCCCGCTCGGGCCGTCGTACTCCATCCGATGACTACAAGGCCCAAGAGGATTGCCTGTAGGATTGCCGCTCGCGCGAACGATCCCATTCCGATACAAAATATCTTCTTCTTGTCTTGCTTGCTTTCATTCATTTCTGTGTCTCCTATCATAGGATCTCTGGGCAGGATTCCGGCGCAAAAAAAGGAGCGCCGAACCAAGGCTGCTCCCGAGGCCCCCACCAAGGGGCACTAGATCACAGCACATGGCCAACGCTCCATATTGAGGAGCGTGGACTCAAGCACCGCTGATCTAGTTCGAGAGCCGTTCGGCTCAAGTTGGTGGTTTCTCGGAAAACAGCAGCTTGACGCACACGCGTCTATTCAATTGTTTCGCAGGCCATGAGCCCGCAGTGGTTGTCCATTCCTCCTAAAGGATACTTCCTCGCGCGTTCGAGAGTGTCTTTCATTCCATTGTATTTTACCATATTCCGCCAGACTTCTGAACAGTCAAGTCGGTTCCAATCTTGCCAGTTTCCTCAAATTCCGACCAGACCGAAACAAGTGGTCAACTTTTCTTCGACATCGCCAGTATTTCCCTTGCTACCCTCGAAATAGCATGCCTGTATGTGTTACGGCTGCAAGGCCGAGGCCCCCGCCAAGCCGTGGGGCCGCGAGTTCTGGAAATTCAGTATTGCCTATATTCCGAGGACCGCGGTTCCCACGGCTATCTTTGGAACATTTGTCCTATTGCCTTGCTAATGGGCGCCAGATAGGCCCTTATGTGTGTGATGATCGAAACGGGCTAGCCGTCTACGTATTGGAGGTTTGTGCGAATGTCAGAAAGCATTACTGCCCAGATTGCGGCGTTGCAAGAGATGTCGGTGAATGAATTGCGGGTTAAGTACCGAGAACTGTTCGAGGGTAAAGAGCCGAATTCATCAAATCGAGGTTTTCTTTGGCGTCGGATCGCGTACCGCATCCAGGAGCTTAAGTTCAGCGGGCTTTCCGGCCCGGCGAAGGCGAGACTGGAGGCACTGAAGACAGAATTAGACCCGATCAACAAGGTTGCCAAACGCTCAACGAATCAGAGTAAGTCACCGGGCAAGAATAATGGCCGGGATTCTCGTTTGCCGTTGCCTGGAACGGTTGTTCGTAGGAAGTATAAAGGGAGTATTGTGGAGGTCAAGGTGTTGTCGGATGGCTTCGAGTACGACGGGCGCCCATTCAAGACGCTGACTGCCGTGGCGAAGGAGGTGACCGGCTGTCATTGGAATGGATACCTCTTTTTTGACCTTTGACCGGAGTTGAAATGAAGAAGAAAAAGATCCGCTGTGCGATCTATACTCGCAAGAGTACAAGCGAGGGGTTGGAGCAGGAGTTCAACACACTCGATGCCCAACGGGAGGCGTGTGAGAAGTACATCGAAAGCCAGAGAGGGGAAGGCTGGCGGGTTCTGCCTCAGCGATACGACGATGGGGGATTCACCGGGGCCAACATGGATCGTCCGGCTTTACAGCAACTGTTCGACGACGTACACGCGGGCACGGTAGACTGCGTGGTGGTCTACAAGGTGGATCGGTTGTCTCGTTCGCTGTTGGACTTCGCCCGGATTATCGAGTTGTTCGACCGCAGTGACGTCGCCTTCGTATCGATCACGCAGCAGTTCAATACCAACACGTCAATGGGTCGCCTGACCCTCAACGTGCTGCTTTCCTTCGCCCAGTTCGAGCGGGAGATCATCAGCGAGCGGACCCGCGACAAGATGGGAGCCGCACGGAGAAAAGGCAAATGGGTCGGAGGACCTCCCGTGTTAGGCTATGACCTCAATCCCACCACCAAGCGACTTGTGATCAACGAGAAAGAGGCAAAGCTCGTAAAGCAGATCTACGATCTATACCTCAAAAACCAGTCGGTGCTTGCCGTTGTGAAGCAGTTGAACGAAAAAGGTTGCCGTACCAAACGGCGGGTTTCCAAGAATGGGTGCGTGCGCGGTGGTGGGATCTTCCTGACGTCGCACGTTCAGAGGATTCTGGGCAATGTCACCTACGTTGGGAAGGTTTATTATTCCGGAGAGGTCTACGATGGAGAACACGAGGCGATCATTCCCGAAGAGGTTTTGGAGGCGGTCTCACGCATCCGTGAAAAGAACCGGCGAGATCGGACCGGCATCCACCGCAACCGGTCCGGCGCGCTCTTAAAGGGCTTGCTGCGTTGCAAGGCGTGTGATGTGGCTATGGCTCCCTCATACTCACGAAAGGGCAACCGCCAGTATCGGTACTACGTTTGCCAGAACGCCAAGAAGGCAGGCTACGACTCGTGTCCCAACCCGTCGATCAACGCCTCGGCAGTTGAAGGTGCTGTTGTAGATGGTTTGCGGAAGATGCTGCTTGATCCGGCTGCCGAGGCCCTGCACACATCCCTAAGCCTCTTCAACGGGACGTGGGACTCGCTCTACACACTGGAGCAGATGCGAATCCTTCACCTAATCCTGGAGCATGTCACATATGACAGTTGCTCAGAGTCAATAGGCTTGACCTTCAGCAAAACTGGGCTGGATCAGTTGAACCGTGAACTCGCCGCCGCTAGGCAAGAGGTGAAAACATGACGAAGCTGCATTTCGAATTTCCTGTCACACTCAAGCCGGTTCGTCACCGAAAGCGGGCAACTGATACAACTGGTCCTGTATGCCATCACCTTGCAGAGGTGCTTATTCTGGGTTACCAGATCGAAGAACGCATCGAACAGGATTGGGCTAAAGACTACTCTGAAATCGCTGCCCATCTAGGTTTAACTCGAGCTCGGACTGCTCAGATCGCCGGCCTCCTCTTACTGGCACCGGAAATTCAGCAGCAGGTTCTTGAAGCCTCACCAGATAACCTCGAACAAGTTACCGAACACGACCTGCGTTCAATCAGCAGCAAGCCTAAATGGAGTTCTCAGCTTTCTCTATGGAAAGGACTGAATTCATTACACTTATGATCTGTGTCATTTGCGACTCGAACGTAACCGCTTGTGCGAGCTGAAGATCAAAATGTTATCGTTTTCGGAGCAAAAGACTATCATTTTCTATGGTCGCGGCCCTGCACAATATTGACAGATCAGTTTGCGAGGCCATCTCATGAAATAGCACAGCGGAGCATAACAGGACTTAATCATTTTCCGAAGTTCTTTGCTCTGTTTTTCGCATTCAATAGAATCTTTGGAGCTATCCGCGTTACCAGCTATCAGGCGCTTCATAGCATTCTTGGTGACATCGAAATGCTTCTCAAGTCTTGTTGTCAGGCACGCACTTGTTTCAAGAAGAAGAATTGTTTCAAACGATCGCACGAGTTTTGGAGGCTCCTTCTCTGGATCAAGATCGTTTAAATCAGATTTATTTCCCAACACCTTGCAGAACAAAATGTTCGATCGACAATTACCCAGATATTCGGCGTAAAGGTCAAGCATCCTTTTTCTCATTGCTTCAGCAGAAATGACTTGATTTACAAACCAGCCAGACAGAAAGCCTATGAACAGTGTCTCGATCATCGATGTAACTCCAATATTTCATTCAATGTGTCGTCCCATGAAATCGCTCAAGAGTTGTTAATTCTGTTGTGACCTGCACATTCTTTTGTAACTGCTCTGGGAGTGTCTCATATTCCCTAGAACCTAATCATGCCTAAAATACCACTATATTAAGTAGTTTATTAACTGTTTTCTTGTCAACGGGCATTGCGCACGACAGGACGACAAGAGTGACTGGACTCGTTCGGATACCTCTCTCAAGACGATGTCCGGGGTTTTCAGAGCGGACATCACGTAATCCATTTGACAGCATTTGGTAACATGTGCTAGTCCAGGCTGAAGGAAGGACAAATCGGACACTTTTCTGTCAAATGGACGGGCACTGGGATGAGGGAAATAAGAGAGGATGAGAGGATGGAGTTACTGTTTTTCAGCCAAGGTCTGGGTCAGATGGGCGCAGAGAGGGCGGAGGTGGCCAGTTTGTGTGAGAAGTGCGTCAACTGGGGCGGGTTTGGATTTCGGAAAAGGTTAGTGGTACCCCCAACGGGAGTCGAACCCGTGTTGCCGGAATGAGAGTCCGGTAGCCTAGGCCTCTAGCTGATGGGGGCGGGTGAGCCATTTTTGCGACTCCCAATTGACGTCGCCTGAGCGGCTTATCCTACGGAATTTCGAGAAACTGTCAACAGAAAACCAAGGGAGCAAGCCCTTGACTGTGACGCATGATCGCTTAGAATGCATACACACCCTTTGAAAGGCGGACCATGAAAACCCTGATCATTATTCCGACCTACAATGAACGGGATAATATCGACACACTCCTGTCGGCGATTCTGGCACAGGGATTGGATCTAGATGTCTTGGTGGTGGACGATAACTCGCCCGACGGGACGGGCGCCGCAGTCGAAGAGTTTACATCGGCACACAAAAACGTGTCGCTTTTGACCCGTGTGGAAGACCGCGGCTTCGGCCGCGCCTACGTGGCCGGGTTTGCTTATGCGTTGGAGCACGGCTACGAGCTGATCCAGACCATGGACGCGGACCTGTCCCACGATCCAAAACACTTACCGGCCTTTCATGCTGCGATCGAGGAAGCGGATTTCGTGGTCGGCTCTCGCTACGTCAACGGGATCTCCGTAATCAACTGGCCTCTGTCTCGCTTGGCCATGAGCACCGGGGCCAACGGGTACGTGCGAGCGATTACCGGGATCCCGTTGACCGACTGCACCAGCGGATACACGCTGTTCCGAGCGTCAGTGCTGGACGCGATGAATCTTTCCCGATTGCGCGCCAACGGCTACTCGTTCCTGGTGGAGATAAAATACCGCACGTTCAAGCGAGGTTTCCGGCTGGCGGAGGTGCCCATCATCTTCGTCGAGCGGGCCGAGGGCTACTCGAAGTTGTCGAAACGGGTCTTCATCGAGTCGGTCTTGATGCCCTGGCGGCTGCGCCTGGGGCTGTAGCAGCCCAAGCCCAGCTTTTTCGGGACTCTTTCCTTTGCGCGAGGCTTGTGGTATACTGCGGCCGATTCGGAAGGGTTTGCTCGAACGACTGCTGTCTTCGATGGATGGAGCGACCCATGAATTTTCGCACTCGCCTTCAGGTTCTCCTGGGGGTATCTTTTTTGATTGCTGTAACCCGTTGCGGTTTTGTCCAGCCGCGCAACGATGACCATCTTATGCAACAGGATCGGGTCACGATATCGGCCGCACCAGATCCAAAGGAGAAGCCCGGCGGCAAGGCCACTGACCGAGATATTGTCGACTATCTGGTTGGGCCTGGTCGGCGGCGCCTGGACCCGGCAGATTTTGTTCTGAATCCGGACCGGATTGAGCGCGTCTTCAAGAGCTCGCGCTTGGCTCGCTCGGAGGAACACGAGGTTGTCCAGCAATTTGTCTATTTCACCGATGTACAGCTGCGCGATCGAACACGCCATTACGGACGTGTGGTGCGCCGACAACTGGATCGCGCCAATCAGCATCTGCAAAACAATTTTTATCAAGATCATGCCGATGTCTTCTACTTTGGTCAGGTTCTGACCGCAATCCGGCAGGGCCTTGCGATCAACGAGAAGATCGATTTCGTCGTTCACGGCGGCGATGCCATGCAATTGGCGGTGCCCACCGAATTGGAGGCCTTTAATGGGATGGTCCGCGATTTCCTGCTGGAAGGTCGGCAAATGAAACCAGAGGCCGCTTGGCCCGGGGGCTGGCTGGCGGCGCCGATCCGCAATCTTCCCGAGGGTGCTTCGTGCCACTACTTCAACGTGATCGGCAACCACGACGTGCTATCGCTTGGGACTTTTGGCACGTGGAGCCCCACACGAAAATTCAAAAATTCGATCTACAGCTTTCACAAGTTGATCAAGTATCTCAAGCTCGCGCCGGGTATTTCAACGCAAAGCCCTTTGGGTCCAGCCGACCTGCCCGGGCAGGAGACGATCTCCCGCGGTTATTTTTTTCAGGATCGAAAGCTGGCCGACGGCATATCGGCGCGTGTGATCTTTCTCAATACCATCGAGTTGCCGCGTACGTTCAATCAGATCGATCAGGCTCGGATCAGTGGGGAGCAATTGCTCTGGTTGCACGATGTCTTGAAAGGGGCGACGGAGGCTGACTTTGTTCTGGTCCTGGGGCACAACCCGCTGGAAGAGATCGATGTGAAATGGAAGAGAAAAGAGAAGCGCCGCGCGGCAAGCGCAGGTGTTGATGAGCGAACAGTGCAGGATGTTCTTGGAGCCTACCCCAAGGTGATTGGATACTTCGCTGGACATAAGCACTGGGGTCGCGAGCCGCGGCTCTATGGCGCGGATGGCGGATTTTACGAGTTTGTGGAGCCGCCGGTTCAGGAATATCCCAAGGCGTTTGCCTTGTTCACAATCGCACGGGGCAGGAAGCATCCTACGCGGTATTCTATCGAGGTTCAGCATTTTAACTTAGAGGACTTGATGGATCTGAAGGCACTGCCGGCGATTCGCTTGGATGGGTCGGAGTTCAAGGAGATAGAGCGTTTCTCCCGGTGGGTCGAGCGGCTGAACGGGGTGGCTGGGAACGATCGAGCACTTCGGATGAAATTACTAGCGAGCTATTGCTATCAGGGCGCCTTGCAGGATCGGCGCATGAATCGTCGCAAAGACGCCGAGGTTGAGATCGTAGAAGAATGGTTGACCTGGTCAATCCTTCAAGACAAGTTTGACCGGACCGTTACAGTGTCCGTCGAGCACCCAGAACCGGAATAGCCTTGCGTCTCTGCCGGGTCTCGGGGCGCAAAAAAGTCGGCTTCTCCACTAGAAAATTCCTGGGGCCAGGTTTCCAAGTCGCAAGCGCTTGGTTCTCGCAACTCGGTTTCTGTGGAGAAGCCGACGAGTATAATTATCTGCTCTAACTGGTTTCAATGGTATTGGGGTAATTACGTATTTTCAACAAAATATTGTGCTCTCGGTGTTGCTTGATTGCGAGGCTAGATTTCAGCCCTGCTGTATAAACCTGTTTGCACCTTCCAGGGCGACGTTACAATCAATTCAGGAACCGTCACAAGTACGCGTCAATCCGAAATAAGATAGATGGGGGGTTGTTCTTAGTGTTCCAGGGACGTGAGCCCTTGTCGGATAGCGTATTTGGTCAGCTCTGCGACCGTTCGGATACCCAGCTTGTCCATAATGTTTTGGCGGTGGACCTCAATAGTCTTGGCACTCAGGTGCAGCTGAGCGGCGATCTCTTTGGAGCTGCCTCCTTCGGTCACGAGTTGAAGCACCTCGCGCTCCCGCTTGGTCAGGTCTTTGACCACGGTGCCCACTTGTTTCGACCCACGATCCAAGTATCGTTGGACTGCTTGACTCGCGATCCGCGGCGACAGATAAATCTCGCCAGCGAGGACCGCCCGAATGGCTTCGGCGAGTTCCTGGAACGCGCTGCTTTTTAGCGTATAGCCAGCGGCGCCAGCGTCAAGCATTTCCAGGACAAACCGATCGTCTTTGTGCATGGACAAGGCCAGGATCTTTACGTTATGGAATCGCTTGGTAATCTGCCGGGTCGCCTCGATCCCGTTGAGGCCGGGCATGGTCACATCCATGACCACCAAGTCTGGGTTCAGTTTTTCCACCATCTTCACCGCCGCGCGACCGTCCTCCGCCTCTCCGGTCACTTCGAGGCCCTCCTGTTTTTCCAGAAGGGCTTTCAGTCCTTCGCGTACCATTTGGTGATCGTCAACCAACAATATTCGTGTGTCGTTCATACAAGTGCTTTCTTATCTTGTTGGGTTTTATCAGAACGGCAAGAGTTAATCGACTGGGTTGGTTGAGCTGGGTCTCCTCCGGCAGTCGCAAGGAGGAAGGGTGATGGTAGATGAACGAGAAGCTTGAGCTGGATCTTTGTTTGAATATTTTCTAACAGCCACTCGAAGTCTGCTGCAATTCGGCCTTGGTACGACGCAATTTTTTTCACCAAAACGCTGGGCATCAAGTGTTCCCTCTCTCTCACAGAACGACCTGGCCCCCGACAGTTACCAAAGATTATGACACAATAGTTGAGGCGCGGCAAGGGCCGTGTTTCAGGTTCCCGTGCTCTCATAGCGGCGCAGGCCCGCCTTCCACAGGCCGGCGGCCAAGACGGAAAAGGCGATCGCGACGCCGATACCCGCGGGGGCTACGTCCCACAGGCCTTCTTTCTGAAGCACGAAGCTGGCCGGATAGCAGGCCACGAAGGCGAAGGGTACGATCCAACTAAAAAAGATTCGGATGCCTGTCGGGTACATCGTGATCGGGTAGCGGGAGTAGTCGCTCATGGGAAACAGTGGGTTGAACAGGCCGGTGCGGTCGGTAAACCAGAACGACAATGCGGCAGCCGCGGTGAAGCAGGCGCAGTAGATCGCAGCGCCCGCCAGGGCCAGCGCGCCACCCCCGAGCAGCTTCGGCAGCGTCCAACGAAATCCTTCGATATTTGCGCCAGCCAGGACGATAATCGCCAGGCCCTTCAGAACGATCACGAAGTCGTTGGTGCTCAGGTTTTCCAGCACGACCTGCAGGTAGCTGTTCATGGGGCGCAAGAGCACGCGATCCAGGTTCCCTTCGACGAGGTAGTGTCCGGGGAACAGATTGATTGCGTTGAAGCACAAAATCGCAAACAAACCGAAGCACAACTCGCCGAATCCGTAGATCAGCAGGACTTCCCACAGGGACCAGCCCTGGATCGCCGGAACGCGCGTCAGCAGCGCGGCGATCACGGCGATGTTCACGATAGAGAAAAGGATCGTGCCGGCGGTCTGGATAAAGAAGTCCCAACGGTAGGCCATTTTCACTTTCATCGTCTGCGCGAAGTAGCGCAGTGACAGGTCGCATGTGAACAGACATTCGTGAAAAAGTCGCTTCATCGCTTCACCCGCCTTGAATGGAGAGCCTGCGAACGCCCGACCCCATCGTCCATCGCGCCACGCCGGCCAAGCCCAAGACCCAGGCCGCCGGGATGAGGAGGACCGTGACCGGATCGGCGACCTTTCCCAGGCAGACCTCCGCAGGCACGAAGTAAATGTACTGGAACGGCAGGTATTGCAGAATATGAAACACGGTCTCCGGCAGAAACGAAAGAGGGATCATCAGCCCACCCAACACCCGCTGGATCATCTCGAAGGTAAACCGAAGATTCTCGTTGAACTCCATGTAGAAAGCTAGCATTCCGACGAGAAACTTGGTCAGCACCATAATGCAGAATCCAAACCCGACCGATGCGAACAAAAGCAGCCAGCCACTGACGGTTTGTGGTACCGAGACCGGAATGAAGAATACCGCCAACACCAACAACGGCAGCGTTACCGTGAAACCCCGGTGTAGTGAAGCGCCCAGGGAGTGAGACATCTGCGCCAGGGGGTAGGAGATCGGCCGAATCAGATCGATCGCCACGTCGCCGCTACGAACCCGCTCACCCACGCTGGCGTCAATCCGTGTCTGGAAAATCGAGCGTAGCGTCCAAACCAGAAGCATGTAACCAATCGCCTCCTCCACCGAGTGGTTCTCGATGGTCCCACCCGGGCGGTTGGCGTAGACGGCGCGGTACAAGTGGTAGTTGGCCAGTATGATTACGGGGTAGCTGATCAACGCCAGCAGATTGCGTAGCCGGAAGGCCAGTCCTTCCATCAATCCGATGCGTACGAAATCCAGGTAAAGCCTAATCGTGATGCCCATCGCTCTTCCTGTAAATGTTTCGAACGATTTCGGCCAAGTCCGGCTCGGTCAGCGATAGGTCGGCAACCTTGAGTTGTCCCAACAGAGGATCGATCAAGGCGGAAGCCGATAAACCCACCAACGGAAAGGAAATCTCGTAGCGGTGCGGACCCACTTGGTGTAGCTCAATTTCCTCGGCTGGCAACAAGGCCCGGATCTGTTTCGGCTCCACCGCCTCAAACAGGTCGAGGATAATTCGCCGGCGCCGACCGAACCTGGAGCGGATTTGCTCCTGGGAGCCGTCGAACAGGATGTGCCCGCGGTCGATAACGATCACCCGTGGGCACAGCTCTTCGATGTCTACCATGTCGTGGGTGGTTAACAAGACGGTTGTTCCTTCATTCCGATTCAGCTCGGCGATGAAGTCTCGAATGCGGGCCTTGGCGTCCACGTCCAGTCCGATGGTCGGCTCGTCTAGGAAAAGCACCGGCGGATTGTGCAGCAGGGCCGCCACCAGGTCACAGCGCATCCGCTCGCCCAGGGAAAGCTTGCGTACCGGCCGGTGCAAGAGCCGTCCGATGTCAAGGACCTCGATAAACTTTGCAATGCGCGCCTCGTAGTCGGCCTGCTCGACACGATAGACGCGCCGGAGTAGCTTGAATGCCTCGACCACCGCAATGTCCCACCACAATTGGGTACGTTGGCCAAAAACGACCCCGATGTTTCGCACGTACTGACGCCGCTGGCGAGATGGGTCGAAGCCGCCGACGCGCACCGTCCCGTCGGTGGGGGTCAGGATGCCGGTGAGCATCTTGATGGTGGTAGACTTGCCGGCGCCGTTGGCCCCGATGTAGCCGACGATCTCGCCCGGCGCGATGTCGAAGCTGATGGCGTCGACCGCGCGGACCTGGGTGTAGGTACGCTGAAATAGATCCGCCAGCGCCCCCGCGAGCCCTTCTCGTCGCTGAAAGTTGCGATAGATCCGCACCAGGTTGTCTACATGGATGTCAATGCCCATCGCTCGTTCACTCTTTTCCCTGTCGTGGGTCGACCACCGAAACATCAATGATAAGCGGACGTCTGCCCTCGCACAATACTATCTTTTTCTATGGCGTGAAGGAACTACTGGGGTTTGCGAATGAAGTCGAGAGTCTTCAAGACCCCGTTGAGGTAGGGCTCCAGAATCTTGTACCGGCCCTGACTGGAAGCGGTGATCTCGACGCTATAGTGGATGTAATTGGCGGCGTAATCGAGTCGCTTCCGGTAGTTTTTCCCATCGGTGTTCTGATACATCCACTCGTAGAAATCGGTGCCGGCCACGTTTTTCAGGACCGGTGGCTGGAGAAGGGTCTTGTCCTTCGGCAAGTTGCCGGTCGTCGCGGTTAAAAGCGTGGGCAGGTCGAATTCCAGCGGCACTTTTTCCGCGGTGATGCGGATCTTGGGGTCCAGCGATCGGTAGAAAACCATCACGGAGGCTCGTTTGCCGGGGATGTCGTCGTTGGATTTTTCAATATCACTGCCGGGGAGTAGGGAGAACCGCAAGGGTGCTTCGACCCGGAAATTGAACTCTTCGTTGGTGTAGATCCCTCGGTTGTGCGGCGGGCGCTCCGACAGGGCCGGCGCGGGCCAGGCCTTTTTGGGGTGGACCACCTTGAACCCTTTCAGGAACGCGTCGAAGATCCACGCCTTTTCGGGAAACGCTCCAGGCTTGGCCATACAGTCGATTTCGAACAGCCGCTCCCCGTCGGTCAGCACGCACACAGCATGTTGCCGGCTGATGTATTGGCCCCGGCCTGCCGGATGTTCGGCGACATAAAAATATTTGAAGCCTTTCATCCCATGGGACTTGAATCGTTTCATGCCGAGCTTTTTGTACGCGGCGGATTGCTTGATGTGGGCCTGCTCCACCCGTTTCATCCGCTGCTCCAGGGTCAGGTCCATCTCCACAAATGTGGAACGCACCGAGATCTGAAACAGCTTGCCCTGCTCCGGGTTGATAAACCAAATCCATTCGGGGCTTAGCTCTTGGCTTCGAGTCGGGTTTGTCAATCGCCAGGGAACTTTTCCAGGCAGGTCGGCGGTCCACTGGTAGCGATAGTTTTCGTAGTGTAGCGTGTTAGGGGTAAACAAAGGAGCCTTGGCGTCCGGTAGCGTGCGCGGTTTGACCAGCGCCGGCAGCGGCTTGTCGTCGT
>JAJDCN010000137.1 GCA_029260815.1 Planctomycetota bacterium | reverse complement strand
ATCCTCGCCGCACCTTGGAGTTTGCGTTTGATCCGAGTGTGCTGGACGAAGCGGGTTCGGTGGAGGTCCGCGTGGCGTGCATCACCCCGAAGTTCATGGTACATCCGATCGCAAACCACCTTCAAGCCGTTGCGGGGACCTCGAACTACACGTGGAATTATCTGAAGGTCTCCGCCATGCCTCTGCTGGGCATTTTGCTCCTGGTGCCGATATGCGTGTTGACCTCCACATTCTTGTCGCCTCCGGTGGCCGCACTGTTTGCGGCAACCTTGTTTTTTGCCGGTACGCAGATCGGGTTTCTCGAGGAATACGCCCGTGGGGTTGCACGCAAGGAGGAGCGCGTCAAGACCCGCGAAGCTCAACCGTCCCACGCTGACGAACACGGGGAAGAGAAAATACTCACCGCCCTGGATCGGTTCTTCACCCCGATCCAAAAGGTCGTCAGCGGGTTCATTACGAAGCTCTTTCCTGATTTCCGGATGTACCGCCGGGGCGCCTATGAGTTGGAACACGGCCTGGACGTCCCGGGGCGATTCGTTTGGGAGAGTGTTTTTTACGGCGTGAAATATGGGCTTGTATGCCTGGTGCTTGCCCTGGGAGCCTTTCGAATGCGGGAGATCGGCTGAGATGCTCAAGCGGCACGGATCCCTGGTTCTCGCCTTGCTTGCCCTGGCCGGCGCGAGCGGCGTGTATAGCCCTCTGGAAGACCAGGCCCGGGCCAGCGGGGTCGTGCAGACCGAAGCGCGCAAAGCGGAGACCCTGGACGAAATCTTCATTACCCGCATGACCGGTGCGTTCCGCGGGCTGTTCATCAACGCTCTGTGGATGCAGGCGATCGCGGCGGAGCGAAACTACGAATGGCACCGCTTGGTGACCCTGTACGAGCGGATCCGGCGCCTGCAGCCGCGGTATCCGGAGGTATGGGTCCATTCGGTCAATAATCTGGCCTTCCAACTATCCTGGGATCCCGCGACGCCGGATGCGAATTGGAAGTACATTTCCCAAGCCCTGGCATTTGGTTTGAAAGGGTTCGCGTACAACCCCGACGACGCACGCATTGCTGCCGCCCTGTCGGAGATTTACCAGTTTAAGATCGGCAAGGAGCGCTACTATCGAAGGAGGCTATGGGAACAAGAACGCCAGAAGTATTCCGAGCAAACGCTCAAGTGGCTGGAGATCGCGTACTCTAAAGAAAATGCTCGGGCGGGCATTCCGTTGGAATTGTGGGGCTGGTATACCCTGTTTCGATACCACGCGGCCGGCGCAAAGGATCAGGAACAGGTCAAGTTCTACGAGAAAAAACTGGCAGAACTGGAGGACGAAACGAAGAGGCGGTATGAAATACAATACAGGGTCATGAAGGAGTGGTATCCTCGCGATCTGAACATGCTCAATGCGAAGCTTCAGCGGATGGTCACGGACCTGGTGTATGAGGAGGAGGCTGTGGAGGGACGATGGGCCTGGATCCATGGCGCCCTGTTGATGGCGGATGATTTTCTCGCCGGCCGGAAGCCCACCGACGCGGAGGTGATTCGCTACGCCGATTTGCAGGCGACTCTGGCCCAGATTTACCATTTCGGGATCTACCCGGTGCCAGGTTTTAAGCAAAAACTCGCCCAGGATCGCCCGAAAGAAGATTGCCTTTTGAGGGCAAAAGGGTTATATATGTCCGCTCGATCTAATTTCGCCCGAGGCGTTGAGAGGTCTCGGGCTCTCCCAGAATTGAAGGATCGCGAGCGGTTGGTGAAGTACTGCAGGGATGGGCTGAAGGACTGCCTGGAGCTGTTGTTGAAGCTGGCCGAGGAGCTGAAAGACGCTGATTTGGAACGGGACGTGCGGCGGCAGGCCGAAGAATATAAATTTTCACTCGAATCATAGCGTTGGGACGGACATCGTCCCGGGGAACAAGGAGAGACAGTTGAAAGGAACAGCAATGCGGATTTGTCTGAAGTACGCGGTCATATGTTTGGCGTTCACCTTGATTTTCTGCAGTCCGGTTCTCGCGGCGGAGGCGCACACCAACGAGCGGGAAGGGTACACGACCCAGACCTGGCATTGGGTCCTGTGGATTCTAGGGCCGGTCGGTTCTTGTGGAGCGCTTTACTTTGCGCGCCATTTTTACAAGGAGATGCTGGCGGCGGACCCGGGCAACGAGAAGATGCAGGAGATCGCCGGGCACGTTCGTCGGGGAGCCATGGCGTATCTGTGGCGACAGTATCGCGTGGTCGGGATTGTCTTTGCCGTAATGTTCGTGCTGTTCCTTTACCTGGCCTTTGTGGCGCATACACTTCCGGCCTTGGTTCCCTTCGCGTTTTTGACGGGCGGATTCTTCTCCGGCCTGTGTGGGTTCCTGGGAATGAAGACCGCGACCCACGCAAGCTCCCGCACCGCGGAAGGCGCGCGTCACTCTCTCAATCAAGGGCTAGTCGTTGCGTTTCGCAGTGGGGCGGTGATGGGATTGGTCGTCGTCGGCTTCGGCCTGTTGGACATCTGCCTGTGGTTCCTGGGCCTGCAACTATTCACCGACATGAGCTATAAAGCCATCACCGTGACAATGCTGTCCTTCGGCATCGGCGCGTCCCTGCAAGCCCTGTTCGCCAGAGTGGGCGGCGGCATCTTTACCCATGACGCCCACGTGGGTGCCGACCTGGGGGGCACTGTGGAGGCGGGCATCCCCGAGGACGATCCGCGCAACCCGGCGACCATCGCGGACAACGTGGGCGACAACGTGGGCGACGTGGCTGGAATGGGCGCCGACCTGTATGAATCTTACTGCGGTTCCATCCTGGCGACCGCCGCACTGGGTGTAGCCGCTGCGGTCGCGGCTGGAGCCAAGGAACTGGCCGTTCCGGCGATCTTCCTGCCCATGGTGCTGGCGGGCGTCGGCATTATGGCCTCGGTGTTGTGTATCTTCTTGGTGCGTACCGAAGAGAAAGCAAGTCAATCGCAACTGCTCAAAGCGCTTGCCCGTGGCGTCAACGCCAGCGTTGGCATCATCTTCGTGGTCTCTCTTCCGCTCGTGTTGGCCTTTCTGGGAACCGAGCACTGGGGCGTATGGCTTTCAATTTCTGCGGGTTTGGGTGCCGGTTGGGTGATTGGAAAATCCACCGAGTACTACACATCCGCCGAGTCCAAGCCGACGCAAGGCGTGGCGGAGCAAGCGCAGACGGGACCGGCAACCGTCATCATTGACGGAATTGCCGTGGGCATGCAATCCACTTGGATCCCGGTTCTGACCATTGGTGCGGCCATTATTATGGCCTTTGGCTTTGCAGGTGGGTTCGACGCTGAGGGTACTGGCGGGTTTGCCTGGGGCCTGTACGGCGTGGGCATCGCGGCGGTTGGCATGCTGGCGACCCTGGGGATCACTCTGGCGACAGACGCCTATGGGCCCATCGCCGACAACGCCGGCGGCAACGCGGAAATGGCCAAGCTGGGCCCGGAAGTTCGCGAGCGGACCGATGCCTTGGATTCCTTGGGCAATACTACTGCGGCAACCGGCAAAGGGTTTGCCATCGGTTCAGCGGCCTTGACGGCGCTGGCTCTGTTGGCGGCCTACATGGAAGAAATCAAGCACGGTCTGGTCTTGATGTATGACAATGCTCACGACCAAGCAGCCGAGCATTACAACTGGGTCGTGGAAGGTGCTGAAAGCGCGGGCGGCGTCAAAGAGTTTGTGGAACCCCTTTCCACCAGTGCGCTGGTTGACCAATTCAACCTGAACATCATGAACCCCATGCTGATCGTCGGCATGTTCCTGGGCGCCATGATGGCCTTCCTCTTCTGTTCGCTGACCATGAAGGCAGTGGGACGCGCGGCGGGGGCGATGGTGAACGAGGTTCGCCGTCAGTTCAGGGAGATCCCTGGGCTGATGGAAGGGACCGCCGAGGCCGAATACGCCAAGTGTGTGGACATCTCCACCAAAGGCGCCCAAAAAGAAATGATGCTGCCCTCCCTGTTGGCCATCATCATTCCGATTCTCGCCGGCTTGGTCCTGGGTGTGCCGGGCGTCATCGGCGTTCTCGTGGGCGGTTTGACCGCGGGCTTTGTGCTGGCGGTCATGATGGCCAATGCAGGCGGGGCCTGGGACAACGCCAAGAAGTACATCGAAAGCGGCAAGTTCGGCGGAAAAGGCTCCGAGGCTCACAAAGCCGGCGTGGTCGGCGACACGGTGGGTGATCCGTTCAAGGACACCTCTGGGCCCTCGCTGAACATCCTGATCAAGCTGATGACCATGGTCTCGGTCGTCTTTGCGCCGACAGTGGTTAAGCTGGCTCCGGTGATCTCCAAGAAGGTGGAAGCTTTCTTCCGGTGGTTTTAAGGTTTACTCCCTGAAATGCCGAAAATATAGGGTAGTAGGCATGGTCTGTCCCGTGCTTAGGGAGAAACCCTAGGAACCGGAGGGTGGAGATCTGTATGCGTAAAATTAGAGTCAAAGAAATTGAAGAGGGGATGGTTTTAGCTCAAAATATTGAGGACTCCGTGGGCAGGACCTTGCTCAATCGGGGCGACACACTTCGACAAGCTTTCATTAAAAAATTGGACTCCTGGGGTGTGAATGAAATTATAGTCGAGGGCTCGCAAGAAGAGGAAATCGAGAAGCTCAAAGCCGCTTCGGTTGTTTCGGCCGAGGAGATTGAAACCGATATCGATGCCTGCCTGGATCGAAAATTCTCCGCCGTGGCCGGAAAGCCCCTCATGGATGAGCTAAAGTTATTGGCCAAAAAGCATTTGATGCGACTGGCACTCACCGGGTCTGGCCAAGGGGGACCAATACGATGGAAGTAGACCAAGCACAAATCCAAGAGCGTGTTCAGTCCTCCCCGGATTTGCCAACGCTCCCGACCGTTGTCACCAAGTTGTTCGAGATTTTCCGAAACCCTAGAGCCGATGCGGGCCGCGTGGCCGCCATCATCTCGGAAGACCAATCCCTGACCTCCAAGACGCTGCGATTGGTCAATTCTGCTTTTTACGGCTTTCCCAGCCGCATCGATAACATCACCCGCGCGATCGTCATCATGGGCTTTAGCAAGGTACGCAATGTGGCGCTGAGCGCCTCGGTTCTGGGTGCATTGAAAACCGAGAAATCCGATGGCGAAAGCGACTTCAACGCCGTGGGCTTTTGGGAGCATTCCCTGGGCGTCGCAATCACCTCAGAGGTATTGGCAAAAACGCTCCACGGTCAGGAAACCAATGACGCCTTCGTATGCGGGCTGTTGCATGACTTGGGCAAGCTCATTATGGCCGAGTTTATGGAGGAAGAGTTCCAGGCAGTATGCGAGAAGGTGAATCAGGATGGCGGGCTGACCCTAGACGCGGAAGAAGAAATTCTCGGCTTCAATCACGGGCTGGTCGGCCGCTGGCTGGCGGACCGTTGGAAGTTTCCACCACGGATCATTGCGGCCATCCAATACCACCACAATCCGGGCGCCGCAAAGGATGGCCAGGATATCGCAAGCATCGTCCATGTGGCCGACATCCTCTGCCGTGCCATCGGGATCGGTGATAACGGCGATGACGGGATTCCGGAGATCAATGAAGCGGCCTGGGATGCTTTGGAACTGTCCACCGAGATCGTGGACGATTGCTACAAGCAGGTTTTTGAGGGCCTGGAGAAGGCCAAAGATTTCTTCGATATGATTCAAGAGTAGTCCTAAAGGCCTTAAAGGGAAAAACATTTGAATAGCACGCAAGGCTATTTGCTGGACATCCAAGAGAAGTTCGAGCACCTCAAAGTAGAGCAGACTCGGATCTTCGAGATGTTTGAAGAGTTGGCCTCGTTTCAGATCCGTCTGGCGGAATTCAGCGGGCTGTCCAACCACGAAGATCTCTATATGAAACTCCTGGATGTCTTAAGCTCAACGGTGGAGTTCTCCTTCGCGCAGATCCTCAGGCGGTCCGAAGGGACCGACGGCTTTGAATTGGTCCACGAGAAGGGGGTACCCGGCGCCATGCGCGAACTCCTGACCCTCGATGAGAACCTGCTCCAATGGGCCGTCGCCAATGAACAAGTCAGCATCTATCCCGTAGAAGACGAAGGGGTGCTCACCTGCGCCCAATCCATGATCGTGATCCCCCTGGTCGGCCGCCGTGAGGTGGTCGGGGCCACGGTCCTTTGGACGCCCTTCCCGTCGGAAGAACTCAACCAGCACGTCTTCCAAATGCTCTCAATCTTTTCCAAAGAAGTCTCCGGCTCCATGGAGAATCTGGATTTATACCTGCGCACGCAGAGCCTCACCTATCTGCTGGACAATACAATCGAGTCCGTTCCGCACGCAATCATTGTCTTTGGCCTCAACGACCGGATCATTGCCTGTAACAAGAACGCGGAGTTCCTGTTCGGCTTCAAGCGCTTCTTCGCTCTGGAAGAACGGTACCAGGATGTCCTGCCCAAGGACGTCTCCCATACCTTCTCGGCGCTGATTCTCTCGACCCTGGAGGGGCGCTGCGAGATCGATCAGGAGATGGACTATGCCATCGACGCCCGCACCCGGCTCACCTTGGGCATCAGCTCCTCGCTGTTGAGCGACAAGCACGGCACGCCCCAGGGCGTGCTGTTCATCTGTCGTGACATGAGCCTCAGTCGCGAGGTGGAAAAACTGCGCGACCTGGACAGCATGAAGACCGAGTTCATTCACACCGTCTCCCACGAACTCAAGACGCCCTTGACTGCCATCATGAGCGGCACGGACATCCTGCTCAACGATAAAGAGAACCTTTCGCCCGACCACAAGGAGATCGTCGGCATTATCGACGATGCGTCCCACCGGCTTCAGGCCCTGCTGACCGACATCTTGGACATGTCCAGGCTGGAAGACGGCTCGATCGAAGTCGAGCGGGAGTGGCGATCGGTGGAAGACTTGGTAACCTCCGAGGCCAATATGCTGGTGAACGCCTCGCCCACACATACGCTGAAGCTGGAGGTGGACGAAGACCTGCCGAAGGTCTTTGTCGATGCTCCGAAAATCCGGCAACTTCTGGAGAATATCATCGGCAACGCCGTGAAGTACTCCCCGAAGGGCGGGACCATTACCGTGGCCGTTCAGCCGGACGACGATCATCTTGCCGTGTCCGTAACCGATCAGGGAGTTGGTATTCCTGAGGCCGACATCGATCTGATCTGGGATAAGTTTTACCGTACCGAGTTGGCAACCAATCAGCAAATCGAAGGGACCGGTTTGGGGCTTTCGATTGTGAAGCATATCGTCGATCTCCACGACGGAGAGGTTCGCATTGCGAGCCAAGAAAATGCAGGCTCCACCTTTACGATTCGCCTGCCCGTCAAGCGCAGCAGCCAGGAGGAGACCTAGACGGCCACTTAACACGTCATGGAGGGGAACACGAAAATCGTGAAATCAAAAGAAGCAAGCGGAAGCGTCCAGACCGCCGACCCAAGGCAGCTTGCCCAACAGGTCGCTTCCGTCGCGGACGACAAAAAAGCCTCCCACATCGTCATCTACCATGTCACCGACCTGATCGGAATCACCGACTATTTCGTCGTGTGTTCCGCGGACAATGCACCCCAGATCAAGGCGATCGCCAAAGAGGTCGCCC
>JAJDCN010000136.1 GCA_029260815.1 Planctomycetota bacterium | reverse complement strand
GTCATCGAACGAGCCGTCCTGCTGGCGCGCGGCAAAGAGATTACCCTTCAGAGTCTTCCGGAAACTCTTGCGGAAGGACCCGAAGTCGGCTCGGTGGAGATCGACATTCGAATCCCGTATAAGCAGTTGGTCCAACAGCACACCGATGCCATCGGCCGGCAATATCTGGAGAAGCTGTTCAAACAGTACAAGGGAAATGTCTCTCAGGCCGCGGAGCAGGCCGGCGTCGAACGGGAAACGCTGCACCGCATGGCCAAGCGCCTGAGCATCGATCCAAGAACGTTCCGCTCCGAATAGAAGTCACAGTGTGACGACGCTGTCACAGGCTTGCGAGCGTTCAGCTCTTGCAGAAATAGCACTAACTATATACATAAAAGAAGTTTATGCTTAGATCGCCGGTCCGAGGAAAGCCGGCACGTCCTTCGCTTTCCATGCTATTACGGAAGGTCAGAGTGGTCATCTATCGAAGTGAGGAAGGCATATGAAATATCCAATCCTTTTGCTGCTTGCAGGCCTGACCCTCCTCGGTCTGGTTGGCTGCACTGGCGCGTCGGCGTATCAGCAAGAATATGACCGGATGCTTGCTCTAGAGCCCGACTACCGGCTGGAGGAGGTTCGGGACCCGGGCCCGGCGATCGACAAGACCGCCCGGCTGTCCGATTACTTGACCCACGCGGCGCACAACAACCATGGACTCAAGGCGGCCTTCTATCGCTGGAAGGCCTCTTTGGAGCGCGTCCCCCAGGCGCAGTCTCTGGACGACCCGATGTTTTCCTACACCAACTTTGTGCAAGCGGTGGAGACCCGGGTGGGTCCCCAGCGCAATGCCTACGGCTATTCCCAAAAGTTTCCTCTGGGAGACAAACTCGAACGCCGCGCGGACGTAGCCCTCCAAGAGGCCCACGCCGCCTACCAAGTCCTCCAGGGCGAAGTATTGAAAGTCGCCTTCCGCGTCAAGACGGCCTATTACGAATATTACTACCTGAACCAAGCGATCCGACTGGCGCAGGAAAATCAAAAGCTCATGTCCGATTTCGAGCGGATCGCCAGCGCGCGCTTCCGGGCGAACGAGGTTTCCGGCCAGCAGGACGTCCTGCGCGCGCAAGTGGAGCTGGGCAAAATCACCAACGAGTTGGCCACGCTCAAAGACCTGCAACCCGCTATCGTGGCTAAACTCAACGCCGCGCTCAATCGTCCCGGGGACGCCCCGCTCCCGCCGCCCAGCGAACAGCCTATGCTGGGCTCGTCGATCAGCGACGCGCAACTCATCGCCTGGGCTTTAGAGAACAACCCACGCCTCAAGGAGCTTCATCACCAGACCCAAAAGACGCGCGACGCTCTGGCCCTGGCCCGGCTTAATCGTCTACCCGATCTTACCATCGGTGTAAAGACCATCGACACCGGTCCCGCCGCCATGCCCGGCGTCCGGCACAGCGGCATGAACCCGTTTCTGCTCGATTTCTCCATCAACCTGCCGTTCGTCCATGAGCGTCAGGACGCCAAGGTCCGCCAGGCGGAGGCGGAACAGCGCGTGGCACTGGGGCGGCACGCGCAATTCGTATACGATCTGAACGCGGACCTAAAGATGGCCGCCTACCAATTGCGTGACGCCCAGCGGCAGACCCAATTGTATCGCGACTCGTTGATCCCCAAGGGCCGGCAGACCCTCCAGGTGGCTGAAAGTGACTACGAAAGCGGCAAAGGCGATTTTCTCAGTTTGCTGGACAGTCAGCGCGTGCTGCTGACCTTTGAGTTGGCCTACCACCGTGGTCTGGCCAACTACCACCAGCGTCGGGCAGAATTGGAGAAGCTGGTTGGAACACCGCTAACAGATATCTCCACGGAGACCGACCATGAGTGACTCACAACGGACGCTTGTTCTGTGTCTTGCGCTCCTGATCACCGGCGCCGTCCTTGGTGGCCTGGGCGTGTCTCTAGCACGACCAAGCAATTCGCATCCCGAACCGGCGCAGACCGAGGATAGAAAGGTGAAATTCTGGTCCTGCAACATGGACACGCAGGTAAGGGAGCCGAGCTCCGGACCCTGTCCACTCTGCGGGATGCCGATGATTCCCATCTACGAAGATCTACACCTTAGGCCAGGCCAATTGGCTCTTTCGGCAGCGGCCACGCGTTTGGCCGAAGTGCGAACTGACCCGGTGCAGCGGATACCGGTCCGCCGCGAGATCCGATTGGAGGGAAAGATCGCCTACAACGAGACGCGGGTTGACGACCTGACCGCTTGGGTCCCCGGCCGAATCGACGACCTGTACGTCAATTTCACCGGTCTTCATGTCCGAAAAGGCGATCACATGGCGAAGCTGTACAGTCCGGCATTGATCTCTGCCCAGGAAGAGTTGATCCGCAGCGCAGAGGCTTACCAAGAAGCGAAGCTGCGCGTGGAAGCCACAGCCACGCCCAGCGAGTCGCTGACGTGGCAACTCACTGATACGCAACGCAATTTGGAGTCGGCTCGGGAAAAGCTGAGGCTGCTGGGCCTTCAGCCGAAGCAGATCGATCACATCCAATCGCTGTTGTCCCCGGATGATCACGTGATCATCTACGCCCCCTCCGGCGGCGTGGTGATCGACAAGCACGTGCAGAAGGGCATGTACGTAAAGACCGGAATGCGTCTGTACACCATTGCCGACCTCAGTCAGGTCTGGGTAGAACTGAACGCCTACGAAGAGGACGTGCCCTGGTTAAGCCTGTACGAGAAAGTGACCTTTACCACCGAGGCCTATCCCGGCGAAACGTTCCCTGGCCAAATCACATTTATCCAGCCCGTGCTGGACAACAAAACACGCACGATCAAAGTCCGTGTGGATGTCAAAAATCCCGCGTTGAAACTCAAGCCCGACATGTTCGTCCGCGCCATCGTCCGCGTCGGGGCTGATGCAAACGGCCCCCTGCATCACACCCACATCCCCGGTGCCTGGGCCTGCCCCATGCACCTGGAGGTG
>JAJDCN010000135.1 GCA_029260815.1 Planctomycetota bacterium | reverse complement strand
TGCGGCGAGCGTGTCGGCCGCCGTCAAACGGAGTGTCCAACCAGAGCTGAACAATCTTCAGCGCCAAGTCCAAGCTGACCATTCGCTGACCGAGACTCAACACGTTCGCATCGTTGTGTGCGCGAGCCAACTGAGCAGATTGCTCATCCCAGCACAGTGCGCAGCGAATACCCGGCTCCCGATTGGAAACCATCGCCTCACCATTGCCGGAGCCGCCCAAGACAATCCCGCGCTCACATTCGCCGCGAGCTACGGCCTGGGCCACCGGTCGCACGTAGCGTGGATAGTCGCACGATTCTTGCGAGTCCGTGCCAAAGTCGGACACCAGATGCCCTTCCTCTTCCAGGTATTTTTTAATCGCTTCCTTGTAAGTATATCCTGCGTGATCAGAACCTATTGCAATGTTCACTCGGCCTCCTTTCCAGCTTCTTGTGCAAAGAAGGCTTCGATCGATTGCAGAAACGGGGCCGACTTGCCGTGGACTTCGGTCTCGGTGGGCAGGGAACCAAGGAAACTGGACCCGTAGGCCTTGGTCCGGAGGCGCTTGTCGGCGAGGATCACCAAGCCCCGGTCGGTCCGCGCTCGGATCAAGCGGCCGAAGCCCTGGCGGAAGCGGATCACCGCGTTGGGCACGGAGTAGCGCCGGAAGGGCTCGAGCCCCTGTTGCTGGAGATGTTCGCAACGGGCGTCGATGACCGGGTCGCCGACCACCTGAAACGGCAGCCGCACGAGGGTCAGACAACTCAGACTCTCGCCGACAATATCCACGCCCTCCCAAAAACTGGAGGTCGCCAACAGGACCGAGGACGTGTCGGTACGGAAGGTCTCGGTAATCATTCGCCGGGACCCGTCGACGCCTTGGGCCAGGACCAGGATCCCCTCCGCTTCCAACGCAGGCTTGACCCGGGCCCGCACTTTCTTGAGCATGCCGTAGGCAGTGAACAGGACCAGGCCGCGGCCGCGGGTGATGCGGTGGACATCGATGAGCAGATCCGCCAGCTCCTGCTCGAACGCCGGGGACTCGGTGGGCGGCGGCAGGAAGTTGGGCAGAACCACGCGCGTTTGGGTTGCGTAGTCAAAGGACGAGCCCATGGTGGCCGTCTGCACGCGCCCTTCTTCGAGCGCGTCGAGCCCCAGTCGGCCGAGAAGAAAATCGAACGTCCCTTTGACCGTCAGCGTGGCAGAGGTCATGATGATGGACGCCTTCTTGTCGTACAATTGCTCCTTCATCATCCGCGCCACTTCCAGGGGCGCGGCGCAAAGGCTGTGTGCCCGCCACCGGCCGCCGCCTCGGTGCCGCTCGGCCCAATATACAGAATCATCGCCCGCCGCCAGGAGCAACACCTCGGCATCCTGACCGACTTGACGCAGCAACTCCGCCTGGCCTTCCAGGTCTTTGGCAAGTTCGTTGCGAAACGGCAGCAATCCTTTGTCCAGATCGGTCAACCGCTCGACGATTGAATCGATCCCGGTCGCCATGGCGCCGGCGTCGGCGATGATCGCGCGGGCGATTGATTCGATGCTCTCCCACACCGGATGAGTGCGGCCCTCCGCGCGGTAGCGCAGGCGCGTTTCTTTATCGGAGCGACCGAAGAGTTCGGCGAGCGTCCCTTCGAATTGGTCGGCAATCGACGTCAGCCTTTTGGCGCGATCGATCCCGTCTTCGGCCAGCCGTGCGATGGCGTCTTTCCAATCCGGCGGAGCGGCAAGACCCTCAACCTCGTCCATTACCTGGGGCAGCAGGCCGCTGCCGCGCACCTGCTTGGACGGGCGATACAGACGCGCAAGGATCCGCAGGATACGTTGCTTGTTGACTTCCCGCCGCATGTGTTCGGTGGCCACGTTCTCAATGTTGTGAGCCTCGTCGAAGATCAGATAAGCGTAGTCCGGCAACAGGGCGTTGTCGGTGGCGATGTCGGAGAAGACCACCGAATGATTGGCGACGATGAGCTCGGCTTCCTGCACAGCCTGGCGAGCTTTCATCAGGAAGCAATTGTTGTAATAAGTACAGTTACGCCCCCCGCAGTCGTCGCCGGCGGAATACAGCCGGTCCCACATCTCCCGGGAGCGGTAGATCAAGAACGAGGCATTCTCCGAGATATCGCCCGTGTCGGTCTGTTGGGCCCAGGAGAGGATCGGCAGGAACGAGAGGACGCGGTCGTCCAACTCCTCGTTGCGCAAATCCCGCAAATAACCGAACAGTTTCAGAACGCACAGGTAGTTGGAGCGGCCCTTGGCCAGGGCGGTACGGATCGGACGGCCCAACACTTGCTCCAGCAACGGGATGTCCTTGGTCAGCAGTTGGTCCTGCAGGTTCTTGGTGTTGGTGGAGACCACGACCCGTTCTTTGTTCTGCTGGGCCCACATCACCGCGGGGGTCAGGTAGGCCATGGACTTGCCCGTGCCGGTGCCCGCCTCCACCATCAGGATCTTCTCCGTTCCGATCGCCTCGGCCACTTCCCGTGCCATCTGGATCTGTTCGGGCCGGTTCTCGTAGCCATTGAGGGCGCCTTGTAGGGCGCCGTCGGATTCTAACGGATGGACGATGGCGTCCACCTCCAACAGCGTGTGCTTGGGTTCGGCCGGGCGCTTGGGTGCGCGTTTGCCCACTTGGTCTTCGAAGTCCTGAAGGATCGCGGTGATCGGTTCGCGGCCCACCGGATGGGCGGCTCGTGCGGCGGACTCGGCGGCGGCCAAGACGGGACGCAGGGGGCTTTGGGTCCGATCGACGATCCAGACCAACTCCGAAAGCACCGCCAGGGGGAGCCGGTAGAGCCCTTCGATGAGCTTGAGCCAGACGTCGGCAGCCAGTTGGGCGTCGCTGAGGGCTCGGTGCTTCTCCGATTCGGTCAAGCCGAAATGCTCCTTGAGGGAGGCCAGGTCGTGCCGGGCCAGGGTCGGCATGACGATCCGGGCCAGCTCCAGAGAGTCGAGCATCTGCAGGCCGATCCGCCCGCCGCTTTCCCGGCGCAGGAATGTCCCGTCGAAGCCGGCGTTGTGCGCCACCAGGGGCAGGTCGCCGGCGAAGGCCATGAGCGCAGCCAAGGCGGTGCGACCGTCGGGCTTGCCCTCCAGATCGGAGGGCACGATCCCGGTCACTCGTTGCGTGCTCAACGGCAGGTCGAGGGTAGGGCGGACCAGTTGCTCGAAGGTGCCGACCACGCGCCCGTCTTCTACACGCACGGCGCCGATTTCGATGATCTCATCACGTCGGGTATCGAGCCCTGTGGTTTCCAAATCGATGGCGACGAATGTATTCAAAAGGCGATCCGATCAAGCAATTGGGGGTCAGTGTCCGAAAGGGCCGAATTCTACCATGCCGGGCGCCGGGTCGGGCATCTTTTCCTTGAAAATCAGCGGGTTGCGGGGTACGATGCGCCGCTTTGACCCATGCATTGTTGACGACACGCAGGCGAACCACCCATGGCAAAATCCCCGTACAAGGATACGATCCTCCTGCCCAAGACGTCCTTCTCCATGAAGGCGGACCTGTTGGCGCGCGAACCGCAGATTCAGAAACGCTGGAAGCAGATGGACCTGTACGCCAAGATCCGCGAAGCACGCGCCGGCCGGGAGCAGTTCATCCTGCACGACGGGCCGCCCTACCCAACCGGGGAGATGCACGTGGGGCTGGCCATGAACAAAGTCCTCAAGGACATGGTTGTGCGGTACAAGACCCGGCGCGGCTACGATGCGCCCTACCTGCCGGGCTGGGACTGCCACGGCCTACCCATCGAGTTCAAGGTCATGCAGGAGCTGCGCGAAGCGGGCGAGACGCCGCCAAAAATCGACATCCGCAAGCGCTGCAAGAAATATGCGGAGACTTATGTCAAGAAGCACAAGAAACAGTTCATCGCACTGGGCGTCTCCGGCGAGTGGGACGCGCCTTATCTGACCTTTTTGCCGTCCTACGAACGGGGCGTGCTGTCCGCCTTTGCGCAGATGGTCGGCGAGGGCTACGTCTACCGCTCCACCAAGCCGATCCACTGGTGCTTCGATTGCGAAACCGCGCTGGCCGAGGCGGAGCTTGAATACAACACGAAGACCAGCCCGTCGATCTACGTCAACTTCGCCCTATGCTCTTCGGTGGCGGACCTGTTCCCAGGCCTCAAGCCGCTGCACGTCATGATCTGGACGACCACCCCGTGGACGATCCCCGCGAACCTGGCCATCGCAGTCAACGAACGCTTCACCTACACCGCAGTAACCTACGAAAAGGACGGCCAAAGCACATCGAGCATCATGGCCGCCGACACCGTGGAAAAAGTTATGGCCGCCATCGGCGCGACGAACTTTACCGTCGGCCCCACGGCGACGGGCAAACAATTGATCGGCCTGCGCTACGACCACCCGTTCATGGAGCGGACCGGGCCGGTGGTGTCCGCCGAGTACGTCTCCCTGGAGGAGGGCACAGGCTGCGTGCATACCGCGCCCGGCCACGGCGCGGACGACTACATCACTGGCCTCAACGAAGGATTGGAGATCCTCAGCCCGCTGGATTCGAAGGGCCGGTACACCGACGAGTTCCCGTCGATGCAAGGAGTCCAGGTCTACGACGCCAACGACAAGCTGTGCGACCTCATGGCCGAGAAGGGCGCCCTAGCGGCGAAGGCGGCCGTCAGTCACTCCTATCCCCATTGCTGGCGTTGCAACAACCCGGTCATCTTCCGCGCGACTGAACAATGGTTCGTGCGCGTGGATCACAAAGACCTGCGCCAGCGCGCCACCGAGCAGATCCAAGATACCCGCTGGATCCCTGGCTGGGGCCAGAGTCGGATCACCGGCATGGTCGCGGACCGGCCCGACTGGTGCATCTCCCGCCAGCGTTCCTGGGGCGTGCCGATCCCGGCCTTTTATTGCGCCAACTGCGACCGGCCACTGCTGACCCAAAAAAGTGTCGAAGCGGTCAACGAAATCGTCGGCGCGCGCGGCACCAACACCTGGTTCGAGCTGGAGCCCGACGAATTCCTCCAGGGCCGATTCGAATGCGATGGCTGTGGTGGAAAAACCTTCCGCAAGGAGGAAGACATCTTCGACGTGTGGTTCGAATCGGGCACGTCCTGGCGCGCGGTGGTGCAACAGAACGACCATCTGCGATTTCCCGCCGACCTGTACCTGGAAGGAACCGACCAGCATCGCGGCTGGTTTCAACTATCCCTGCTCCCATCGGTGGCGCTCGAAGGGGTTGCGCCGTCCAAAACGGTGGTGACCAACGGCTTCATCGTTGATGGCTCCGGACAGAAGATGTCCAAGTCCAAGGGCAACTTCATCTCCGCCGAGGACGTGCTGGGCGTGGTAGGCGCCGACATTTTCCGGCTGTGGGTCTCCTCCATCGATTACAAGGACCACATCTTCGTGGACATGGCTGGCATCCAGGAGATGGCCACCAGCTACCGACGTATCCGAAACACGATGCGCTACCTGCTCGGCTCTCTGCACGACTTCGACCCGAAGGCCAACGCCGTGCCCGCCGACCGTATGCTGCCCATCGACCGCTGGGCCGTGGCTCAAGGCAACGAGCTGATCCGTCGCGTGACCCAATACAACGACGATTACGATTTTCATAAGACCTTCCAGGCGATCCAAAACTGGTGCGCCGTGGAGATGAGCTCTTTCTACCTGGACGTGCTGAAGGACCGCATGTACACCTTCGCCCCGGATTCGAACGAACGACGCTCGGGCCAAACAGCGCAGTGGTTGCTGCTCCACGCCTTCGTCAAGCTGACCGCGCCGGTCCTGGTCCACACCGCCGAGGAGGTCTGGCAAACCATGGCCGAAGCGGGGCTGTTGGCCAAAGACGAGCCGGCCGAAAGCGTACACTTGGCCGCGCACCCGGAACCGGCGGACGTTGACGCGGCCCCGGAGCTGCTGGAGAAATTCGGAAAGCTACTGGCCATTCGCGAAGACGTCCTGCGCGAGATCGAAAAGTTGCGCGCCGACAAGACCATCGGCAACGCGCTAGAAACCCATGTGACCATCACATCGACCGACGCGGAAGTCCTGGCGCTCTTAACTGACGAACAAAAAAATCTCGCGTCTTATTTCATCGTCTCCGATGTCCAGGTCGCAGCGAGCGCCGACGATTCTTTTGTCCCCGGCCAGGCCGTACCGACCCTGCGCATCAAGGTCGAGAAGAGCGCCCATCCCCGCTGCGAGCGATGCTGGAACTTCCGGCCGGCCGTGGGCGACCACGCCGAACATCCGCAGTTGTGCGACCGCTGCGCCGCGGTCGTTACCGGCGGGTAACCGGTGGCACGGCCGCTCGGCCTCGCCGCGCTGTGCATTTTCCTGCTGTGCGCCCCAGCCGTTGCCGACACGCCTAAGATCAAGGCCACCCGCGGCGTTGGGCCCGACTACTTCGACCTTCTGCGCCGGATCCAGGAGCTTTCCGACGAACAACTTTACGCCCGTGCACGGGACGACGTGGACTACGAAGACCTCGTCACACACCCGGAAAGCCACACCGAAACGATCCTGCAAATTGAAGGCAAATTGCTCATCCTGCGACGGATCGCGCGCAAAACGCCCAACGACCACCTGCTCGGTCTCTACGAAGCGGAAATCTACAATCCCCAACGAAACGAAAAATACTTTCTCGACTTCGACCTGGAACCGCGGCACTTCCGCCCGCACCAGACGGTCCGCTTCGTCGGACAGTTCGCCAAGATCCACATTGAGACCAGCCGCAAGGGCCAGCCGATCGCCGCGCCCCTGCTGGTGGGCCGACGACTGACGGCGGCGGACGATCCGCCTGAATCTACCAACGTTGCCCGCGTCGCACTGCCGGAACCCACGGGACTGAGCGAAGCTGTCCTTCAAGCGGCCCTGCACGGGCCGCGGCAGGACGGACAGACGCAACAGCCCACCACCTACTTCGACCAGTACCTCTTTCCGGAAGCCCACCGCGGGCAATGGGTGACAGCGGAAGGAACGATCGCCCAAATCCGCACCGCCCGGGTCGGGGCCACTGACGTGTGGAAGGTCACCGTTGTGACCAAAGGGAACATGCCCACCGTCGCGTACCAGGATCGTAAGCCGGCGGATGTGGCGCCTGGTGATCCGGTTCGCGCCGCAGGCATCTTTCTGGCCTGCGAGGCGTACACCAACCCCCACGACATCACCCTGCTGGCGCCCGCGATCGCGGCACGCACTCTGGAGAAGATCACTGCCGCGCCGACTGACGGGCCGGAGATCACGCCAACGGTCCTGTGGCTTGCAATCGCCGTGGCGCTTGGTATACTTTATCTGTTCTTGCGACGCAGAGCGGCGGCGGTCAAAGTCCCTACGCAACGCAATCGAAAGAACCCATGAAGTGCCCGCCTGGCCCGGCACTTCGTCTTTAAAAGACGGCGGCATAGCCAAGCGGTAAGGCAGAGGATTGCAAATCCTTCATCCCCGGTTCGATCCCGGGTGCCGCCTCCATCTTTACGTTCTCGATCGTGAATCGCGCTTTTTGGAGAGGCCGACCATGTTCGATCGATTCTCCGAGTCCGCTCGCCGGGTCATGAAGCATGCCCGCGAACATGCCCTATCCTACAACCATGACGAGATTCGCACCGAGCACATCCTGTTGGGCATCGCCGCGTTGGGCGAATGTGGCGCCCTGACCGCGCTCGCGCAGATCGGCATCGGCGCGGAGGACATCCGCCGGGCTCTGGGCAATCTTCCGGAAGGAACCGGCAAGGTGACAAACCTCCCATTCTCCCGCCTGGCCAAAAAAGCCCTGGAGGCCACCGCAGAAGCGGCCCAAGGCCTCGGTCAGGCCACCATCGGCACGCCGCACCTGCTGCTGGGCTTGCTTAGTTCGCCCGAAGGCCTCGCCTCCCAAACCCTGCGCG
Source organism: Planctomycetota bacterium (assembly GCA_029260815.1). Classification (GTDB taxonomy): domain Bacteria; phylum Planctomycetota; class B129-G9; order JAJDCN01; family JAJDCN01; genus JAJDCN01. The sequence continues at coordinate 5,125 of JAJDCN010000135.1, read as the reverse complement.
AACTGGGCGGCATGCGCGCCCAGATCCGTCCCGCCGTTTTGCGCTACCTGGAGCAGTACGGAGCCGAATAGAAAATCCATTCCCAGGCCGCGACCTTTACAGAGGCCGACCATGACCAAAATGTTTACCGATCGCGTGCGTCGAATCATGAACAACGCACGCGAACTCGCTTTCTTCTGCAACCAGGAACATCTCGGCACCGAACATATCCTGACGGCCTTCTGTTCGGTTCCCGGCGGTGTGGGCTGGACCGCACTCCAGCGCAAAGAGGCCGATGGGGGCCACCTTCTCCTTGGCCTGCTGGCCGAAGAAGACAGCACCGCCGCCCAAGTCCTGACCGCCCAAGACGTCACCCGTGACAACCTCCTCCCCAAAATCCGAAGGCTGTACGAGGAGACGGCCGGGCAGGCAAAATCAGGAAACCACGGCGAAAACTCATGACACCAAAACCAGATAATCCCACACGAGAAGAACAACAAGCTGCGCTGGAGCATGTTTTCTATGAAGTTAGACAGCTAAACGCCGCCAGCCTAATCCAGATGGAAGCCGACCCAGTCAGATTTTCCCTCATAGAATCAACCCTGTTGCACGCCAGAGCACTTCTCGGTTTCTATGAGAGCACGCAACGAAGGAAGGACGATATCCTGGCAAAAGACTTCGATTTCGATGCGAAAAAGATAACGATCTCTGCAAATGATCGCGAACGATTGAATAAAGATCTTGCACATCTTACTTATTCGCGCACGAAGCGTGCTCCAGAAGAATGGCCATGGGACCTCAACCAGGTTGTTATGCCTATCTTAGAACGTTCAAAGGATTTTTTGGAACATCTGTTAAAGAACTGGCTTTTAACAAATGATAATACGAACCACCAAGAGTGTAGAACTCTATTGCAGAACATTGAGAACCGACTGAGGCCTTAATTCGTTGTCATTCTGAGCGGAGCGAAGAATCTGCTCCGCTCAACTTTTCGGGCCGCAAGCCAGATCCTTCGCTCCGCTCAGGATGACGGCAGGGGATTCTTTCCTCGTAGCTCAGGACTTCAGTCCTGACCGTCAGGGCTAAAGCCCTGAGCTACGAAGATCGCGTGCCGGGCCGAGAGGCGTTCCATGAACAACCAAAATCAACGAGCTGTCCGCGGTAGAAAACGCGCGCGGGCCTGAACGCCCCCTTCGCGGTAGAAAAACCGGACTGCGGCCGGTGGTGGGCGAGGCGGGACTCCCCTCCTGTCGCGGGCTTCCTGCCCGCTCCCTCCGGGCCGCCTCGTGTTCCTTCCGCTCGCATCCTGCTCGCTGTTCCTCGCTAACCGCTCGGCGGAACACTCGGTTCGAGTCCCCTCCAAGTGGCGATGCTTTTCCGAGCGCGATTGTGATTCGTTAAGGTTTCGGTGTCGCTGGTGGGCGAGGCGGGACTCGAACCCGCAAGGCCTTTTGGGCCAAGGGATTTTAAGTCCCTCGTGTATGCCATTCCACCACTCGCCCAACGGGGAGGCCCTTCCCCCTTATGGCTTTATACCCAACTCGCGCAACGCTTTCAAGCCCGCGCGCCAATCGCCCTGGTGCGGCAAGAAGTGACAACTGTAATAGGTCGTCGTGTTGTGGTCGATCAAAAACCACGGCTGGAGCTCGGTGTAGTAATACTTCGTCGCTCCGTTCTGCGGCGTGTTGTTCCACAGGTGCATGAACAGCGTATCCGCCAGCGGGAAGCTCTCGATGAAACCCGACTTCTCTCGCTCGTCGTAGTGTACAATCCAACCGGCGTTCGTATCGTAGCGCCCGCCGTGCATGCGGTCCGGGTCGAATCGGTGCTCGACCACGCCGCCGGTCATGGGGATAAACGACACGTCATGCGCGTCGGCCGCCTCGCCCAGCGCCAGGATCGGGTTGACCCCGACGATGTGCGTCGATTCGTCATCGAACTCCAACGCGTAGCGCAGCTCCACCAGCCCGCTGCCGGCATACATCGTATAGGTCTTATTGATCGTCTGCCCGTGGACCGTGGCAGTCAATTCGATGGCCAATGCTTGCGCGTCGTCACGGACGATCTTTGCGGTAAACCATGTGTGCCCGTGGATCTTCGGATAGGAGATAAACTCCTCCAGCCCGCCGTAGGGCCAGAAGGAACGGTCGGTCTTTTTGTCCCGCTCCGGCGGGTTCTCCGGCCAGATCTCGGAAAAGACACTGTCGCCGTTTTGCTTGTTCCACAGCCGGATCATCCGCCCGCCCTGGAGCAGGATCGCGCCTTTAATGTGATCGTTCTCGAAGAAGATCTCGTTCTTGCCATCCTTATTCAGGTCTTCTTCCCAATGCTTGATCTTTGCGCCGGCCTGCTTGCGCACGACCACGCGGGTCGTGGCCTGGCTCCCGAGCGCATTAAAGGTGAAGTCCTCAACCCCCTCGGTCAGCGTCACCGACAGGTCCACGCGTTTGTGCGTTCCCACCGGGATCTTCGCCTGCCCCCGGTGGGCGATCCGTTCCTTCGGTTCCAGGGGCTTGGGCTCAAGGCCAATGCCTTTCACGCGCTCGGGCGCTGGAAATTTTGGATCGTTTGCGCTCCATGGAACATCCTCTTGATCCGAGCCGTTCCAGATCGTGAACGGAATCTTCGCAGGCCCCGGCGGCAGATAGAGCGTTTGATAGCCGGACACAAAGCGCGGATAGCTCACCCGCGCGAGTGTTTCTTTGATCACCGAGCCGTCCTTCCCGGATACGGTGACTCGGATGGTGTAATCTTTTCCGGAGAGCTTTTCAGCGTGACCGAGTGTGACAGGAAATTTGCGCGTCTCACCGGGTTGGAACAACATTGTTCGGTCTGTGCCCCGCTTTCGAGGCGCGACTGCTGTTTGGCCCAATGGCAGGTGGAATTGCAACCCACCAGCAAAGGGTTTTGTTCCGTTGTTGGTCACCGTCACGTGCAATGTTTTCCATCCTTCAACTTTCGCTTCGACGACGAGATCGCTTTGAAAGTAATCTTCCAGAAAACTCCGGGACAGCAACAACAAGCCCATGGCCCGCTTCAGAGCCGGCGGGCCCTGGAAGTTCGTGCCCCCGGAAATGTGAAACGCGCGCTTCGCCTTGATTCCTTCCATCAAGGTCGCCTGGGTCAACGGCTTGCCACGCGGCGTCAGCACGACCATCGCGTTGGGCCCGCTGGTGTCGTCCTTGCCGCGCGGGCGGGTGCGGTCGCCGCCGCCGAGAAAGGGGGTGGTCTTGACCCGCTCCGGGTCCACACCGTCGATGCCGTCGAAGAAAAGCGGGCGTTTGAACTTGCGCTCCGCGTTGATGGCGCCGACCTTGTCGAAGGTATCCTTGGCGGCGAAGACGGTGCCGCCGCCGTCTCGCGCGCCGTCCACGTAGTACTTCAGTTCCTTGTTGATGTCTTGATAGTCGAAGAAATTATCCGAGCCAATGATGTTGATCGACCAGCCTTCTTTGGTCCAGTGCCAAGGCCCTCGGCGGATGCGCTGGCCTCGGAGGATGAGCATGGGCCGCTCGGAACCTTTTGGCGTCACGGCGTCCAGCATCTTATTGGCATGGGCGACGGTCAGGTCGTCGTTTTGTCCGTAGCTAAAGATCATCCAGTCGCAGTTGAGATTCTTCGCCACCGCCGCCGCGTCGATGGGATGCTCCACCGGTGAGGCGATCGTGCGGAAGAAGGAGCCGGTCACCCAGCCGGGATGCAAGTCGTAGTTGGCCGCCACGTCGACCGCCTTGAGCAGTGCGTCGGACAAACCACCGATCGTGTCAGGGTTGTTAAAAACCACGACAATGCTCTTGTCTTCCCAAGTCACCCTCGGATGCGCGGCCTTGGGGTCGTGACGGAACTTGATCTCGACTGCGTGCTTTTGATTCGCCGCTAGCGCTGCGCGCTGCAGCAGGCCCTCTTCCATTTCCAACCCCGGCACGCCAACGATCTCCGCAGCGATGCGGCCCTTGGCCCACGCGACCGGGTCACCGTGCTCCGGAAACGCGCCCACCGCCCACAGCCCTGCATAGGTGTGGAACTTCCACGTGTTGTCGTACCATTGTGTCGTTTGATAACCCGCCCAGCCGTCGTGCGTCACAGCGAACGCATTTTGCGCGACGGGAATCGGCTTGGGCGGACTTGCGTACGTGACGCAGGCGGGGTACAACGTGACGGCGAAAGCCAACAGCAGGACGGTCAAACGTAAAGCGCGCATTCCATTCCCTCATGCAATGACAAAAAAGCCCAGTTCAAACAAGCCGACATTCTATCACACAATGGAATGCGCAGAGAAACTTCTTTCCGGTTGGCGTTTCAAATTCCCTTCTGGCTGCAAAAACGAGCCGTCTTTCCATTTCTTTACAAAATCATGCCTCGACCGCGCGCGGCCCGTGCGTAAATGTAAAGAGGTTCTACGGGATTTTGAGCCCGATTCGGTCAGGCCAGCGCGGCGATCGGCGTCCCGCGAAGGGTGAGCGCCGTCGCGTCGGTGATCTCGATATTGACCAACCGACCGACCAGGGAATCGTCGCCTTTGAACACAACGATGTGGTTTCCGCGTGTACGACCGGTCAACTTCGTCGCGTCGCGCTGTGTTGGGCCTTCAACCAAAACCTCAACGGTTTGGCCGACCCGCGCGCGGTTTTTCTTCACGGCGATTTCGTTTTGAATCGCGAGCAATTCTTGGTTACGCCGCTCTTTGACCTCGCGCGGCACGTCATCGACCAAGCGCGTGGCCGGCGTGTCGGGACGTGGAGAATACTTGAATACGTAAGACGTTTGGAATTCGCCACGACGCATTAGTTCCGCGGTCGCTTGGAAACCCTCTTCGGTCTCACCGGGGAAGCCGACGATAAAGTCGCTGAGCACCTCAAAGCCGGGCATGGCACTGCGCAATTGCGAAATAATTTCTTCGTAGCGCTCTACGGTGTACAGCCGCTTCATCCGCCGCAGGACCGCGTTGGAGCCGGACTGCGCGGGCAGGCTCATGGATTCGCAGACGGCGTCCAATCCCGCCATAGCGTCGATTAATTCGTCGGTCATATCCGTTGGATGGCTGGTCACAAAACGGATACGCTCGATGCGGGGCACCGCGTGGGTCCGCTCCAGCAATCGCGCCAGAGACGAGCCGTTGCCCTTACCATAGGCGTTGACCGTCTGA
>JAJDCN010000134.1 GCA_029260815.1 Planctomycetota bacterium | reverse complement strand
GCTGCACCACTTGTCACGCCGGCCGTGGCCGCGCTTTGGAATTCTCCCGCGCCGCGCACACACCCAACGACCTGACCGGTCAGGACGCCGACGCGGAGCGGTGGAAGGAAGAGCGCGACTGGCACGAGATCCACTATTGGGAATACCCAATGCTGCCCAAGGCCCATATCGAGGCCTCCTGCTACAAGTGCCACAAGGAAATCGTCGATATCCCACAGGCGGAAAGTCTGACCAAAGGCTGGCGCATCTTCCGAGAGGTCGGCTGCTTCGGCTGCCACAAGATCGAAGGCTTCGAAGACCTGCCGAAGGTCGGCCCGGAATTGTCTTATCTGGCGAAAAAAACGACCGAAGACTGGACCCAGAAGTGGGTCCAAAACCCGCGCAGCTTCCGCCCGACCACCAAGATGCCTCACTTCTTTAACCAGTCCAATAACTCCACGCCGGAACTTCTGGTCCGTTCCGATGCGGAGATTACCGCCATGGTCGCCTACCTGTTTTCCAAGTCGAAACAGAAGCTGGCCGAAGGCGGGCCCGCGATTGAAGCGTTGAAGCTGGACCGTCCGCCGGATCCGGTGCCGGGCAAAAAAGTATTTGAGACCCGCGGCTGCATGGCCTGTCACAAGATGGGTGCCACCGAGCTGGAGCGCTTCGATCGACATGGCAACGAATTCGGACCCGACCTGGCGTATCTCGGAAGCAAGGTCAACCGAGAATGGCTGCAACAGTGGATCAAGAATCCCTCCAACTACTTCAAGGGCAGTCGAATGCCCGACCTGCGCCTAAGCGATCAGGAAGTGGCCGACGTGGCGGAATTCCTGGTGCGGAACCAAAACGCCGCGTTCGACGGCAAGTCGGCTCAGAACCAGTTGGAGCCGGACGTTCTTCGGAAGCTATTGGGCGAGGCGATCTTCAAGGCCATGTGGATTCGGGAGACTGAAGGCGGGACCCGCTCCGACGTCACCGAAGAGGCGGTCCGTGATAAAGCCAACAAGAAATTGGCTGCCACTGAGGACGGCGATCTGGCTGAAGCGTTAACGCGGTATAACATTGACGAGATGGCCCTTAATTACACCCGTCAAAAAAAGATCTATCGCAAAGCCGTTGCAGATGTAGATGTAATCATGGACGATGCCGCCAAAAAGCTCTTCGTCGGCGAGCGGCTGATTGGCAACTATGGTTGCGCCGGCTGTCACTTGATCCCCGGCTTCGAGGATGCGGGCCGGATCGGCACGGAGCTGACCAAAGAAGGTTCCAAGGACATTCATAAGTTTGACTTCGGCTTCCAGCTTAAGAAAGATGATCCGGTCGTCAAGCACAATCGGCTGTCGTGGATCTACCACAAGCTCAAGGAACCGCGCATCTACGACGAAGGCACGATCAAAGAGCCGGAAGAACTTCTGAAGATGCCGAACTTCAACTTCACGGACGAAGAGGCCCGGCACTTGGTTACCCTCGTAGCCGGTCTGACCGGCGAGAACATCAGCAAGGAGTACCTCGCGCCCAAGCCCCCGAACAATTCACCCGAACAGATCGCCCGCTACGAGCGGAAGATGACGATCAACAAGGGGCGCAAGCTGCTGATGAAGTATAACTGCATCGCCTGCCACACTGTCGGCGTTTCCGAGAAACGTTTGGCCAACACCCCGGCCATGGTCTATGACGAGGAGGAAGACGAAGACGTGGAGATCTTCCCCCTGGAGGTTGACGGGAAGCGTTTCAACTATTGGCTGGCCCGCGATCTCTCGGTTACGATTCCCACCGCCGTATCCGAACAGGACAAAGAGATTGCTCTGGAATTCAAAGCGGGCACGTTCGTCGTACAAATCTCTGATGATCTGTCCAGACGCGGGATTGATTGGAAGGACTTCGCACAGGTGCAGCCGCACCTGGACGTGTACGGCTGGGGCGAAGGTGGAATTGCCCACGAGATAATCCGGCAATACAAACTGGAGACAGATTCCGCGCCTGACCAAAGCGAGCTGGTCAAACGGATGCCGCCGTTGCTCAAAAGACAGGGTAGCAAGGTCTACTCCCAGTGGTTACAGAAATTCCTTGAGAACCCGGAGCGGTTGCGCCCGGACAACTATTTGACCGTCGTAATGCCCACCTTCCCCATGTCGCCCAAGGAGCGGCGGGAGATTGCGGAATACTTCTCGGTGCTGGCCGATGAGATCTATCCCACCGAACCGAAACCATTGGAAGAGCCGTTGAACCCCGACGAGTTGAAATTGGCCCGCGCGGCGGTCTCCACCTGCATCAAGTGTCACGCCACCGGCGACCCGTCCACCTACACCGCTGATACGGTCGCTCCGAGCCTGGCCTACGCCAAGAGCCGCTTGAAGGACCCATGGCTGGAGTTGTGGTTGGTGAATCCGTCCAAGATCGTACCTTCCACCGGCATGCCGCCGGGCTTGTTCGATCGCGATCGCGGTGTCTTGGTGGTCCAGGCTTCGACCAAGGATGGCGTGCAGGTCACCCGCGTGCGACCCGGCAGCAGCCTTGCCGCAGCCGGCATTCAAGTGGGCGACGTCATCACCCAAGTCGGTGGCAAACCCGTTCGCGGCGCCATGGATCTGCCCTCGGCGCTGGAGAAGTACAAAGACGGAATGGAAACGACCATTGCCTATCGACGGGGCGACAAAACACAGACCGTCAAGGCAAAGATGCTTGCCGAGGATCGGTGGATCATTCATGATAAGGTCGAAGGCATAGATGCCTACGATCGAGATCATCGCGAGTTGATGATCCGTTATCTGAAACAGTTTTCAGACGAAGAGGGAGCGATCCTCAAGAAAATCGCTTCCGGACAATAGATTGAGAAAGACAATGTTTACAAGAGGCAGTAAGGAGAATCCTACGATGAAGAAGTTTGCTTTGATTTGTGCCGTAACGGCGATCACGCTTTCCCTGGCCCTGATCGGCTGCGGTGGCAAGAGTGATGAAGATGGTGAGACGGTCCGCGACGAGATCGAGACCCCAGACGCGGTGCCGTTCCCGACGGAGGATGCGACGATTGCAGTGGCCGGCATTGTCAAGTTCGAAGGCGACGTTCCGGTGCGCAAGCAGTTGGTCGTGAGTGGTTCCGATGCGGTGTGTACTGCTGCACACGGCGCCAACCCGATCCTGTCGGAAGTATACGTTGTCGACGACCATGGCGATCACAAGACGCTGACCGACGTCTATGTCCGCGTCAAAGGCCTGGAGAAGACCTATAAAGGCTTTACGACGCCTTCGACCGCGGTTGTGATCAACCAGAAGGGCTGCCAGTATAAGCCCCATGCGGCCGCGCTCATGACGGGTCAGGAGTTAAAAGTGACCAGCGACGACGATACCACCCACAACGTGCATTACGTCGGCAACAATCCTGAGAAGAACAAGACCAGTAAGCTGGGCCAAGTCATTTCGTGGAAATTCAATAAAGCGGACGTGAAGGGCAAGCTCAAGTGCGATGTGCACTCCTGGATGGGCGCTCAGCTGTATATCCAGTCGCATCCGTTCCACGCCGTTACCGGCTCCGAAGGAACTTTCAGCTTGGGCATGTTGCCCCCGGGTACCTACACGATCGAGGCTCGCCATGCAAAAGCGGGCAGGCAGTCCCAGACCATTACCCTCGAGAAGGGAAAGCCCGCGCCGAAGATCGAGTTTGTTTTCAAGAAAAAGTAGCACCTTAAGAAGTAAAGGAACGTACGCATGCTAGAGCCCGTCAACATTTCGCCTGACGCGCACGTGATCGACGACTTGATGGTCCTGGCCACGAAACTGACCGGGGTCGCCTTCATCCTCGTGGTGGTGGCCCTGGCCTACTTCTTGGTCTGCTACCGCGCGCGCGCGGGCCACAAGGCCCTGTACACCCACGGCACCTCGCGCGGGGCATTGGTCCTGACGCTGGTCCTGTCCGCCGTGGTTTTTGTCGGCCTCGACGTCGTGTTGGCGATCGAAGACCACCACGCGTACAATCTGCTCTACGGCGAAACGCCCACCGACGAGGAGTCCTCCGTTGTGCACGTCTTTGCCAAACAATTCGAGTGGAATTTCCGTTATCCGGGCGTAGACGGTCAGTTCGGCACTGAGGACGACTTTTTTACTGTGGGCGATCTGACCGTGCCCAAGGGAGCCACGGCCAAGCTGTATCTACGAAGCTACGACGTGATTCACAGCTTCTTTTTGCCCAATCTC
>JAJDCN010000133.1 GCA_029260815.1 Planctomycetota bacterium | reverse complement strand
AAGTGAAAGGAGCTGCCTTCTCCGAGGACGCTTTCCACCCAGATATCGCCTTCCATTATTTCCACCAGCCGCCGGCAAATGGTCAGCCCCAGTCCTGTACCTCCATACTTGCGCGTCGTCGAGCCGTCCGCCTGGGTGAATTCATCAAAGATTGATTCCAGCTTGTCTTTGGGAATGCCGATGCCTGCGTCTGTCACGGAGCATTCGAGCATGATGTTGTCCTGGCTTGACTTCTGACGGTGTACGCGGACAACGACCTCTCCCTGGTCGGTGAATTTTATCGCGTTGCCCACCAGGTTGGTAATCACCTGCCCCAAGCGCCCGCCGTCGCCCACAAGCATGTCGGGCACGTTGGGCTCGATATCGCATATCAATTCCAGATTTTTTTGCTGTGCGTGTAGCATCTGCGGGGCCAAAGTTTTTTCCATCACCTCGCTCAGCTTGAATGGGGCGGTATCAATGCGCATCTGACCTGCCTCAATCTTGGAGAAATCTAAGATGTCGTTGATAATGTTCAACAGAGCTTCTGCGGAATGTTCAACGACCTTTGTGTAGCCGTCCTGTTCTTCGTCCAGGGCGGTGTCCCGGAGAAGGTCGACCATGCCGATGATGCCGTTCATGGGCGTGCGGATTTCATGGCTCATGTTCGCCAGAAACTCGCTCTTGGTGTGGCTGGCGGCCTCGGCCTGGACCTTCGCAGCGGACAGCTTGTTCTCGGTCTGTTTTCGTTCGGCGATTTCTTGCTTGAGTTCTTCCGAAGAGCGCAATAGCTTCTCACCCATCAGGTCAAATACCCGTGAAAGTTCGCCGAGTTCATCGTTTTTTGTACTGGCAATTCTGTACTCAAGATTGCCCTTACCTAACTCGCTTGCCGCATCTGTTAGTTTTCTGGTCGGGCCACTAATGGAGCGAATAATGAGGAGCCAAACAGCAAAAGCACAAACAATTGCAAAGACACTTACCTGAAGCGTCGCGATTTTAGCGCGTTCTGCCGACTCATCTCTATCTTGGACTCGCTTCTGGATATACTCCTGCATTTTAAGATCTATCACATCGTCAGCGTTGCGCACTTGCTCGTTCAAGATGTTAAACTCCTGCGTAGCCTGATCGTGCAGATCTACCACATTATTGCCTAAGACTTCAGCCTTTCCCCACAACTCTTCGAACTTCCTTATAGCATCTATTTCTCTTTTGGACGTGGCTAGCGCTTTATACTTTGCCCAGAACTCATCGACATCCGTAAACTGTTTTCTCATAAGTTCTGCAAAGGTTCTTTGTGAATGTCCTGCTCTCTTAATATTCTTGCCCAGCCCTGTATACTGTTCAGCCGCGTGGATGGCCTCCCAGATGCTGACTTCTACCTCTCTGAGGGCCTGCTCTTTTGCCAAGAGGTTTGGATCGGATGATAAGAACTCGGTTTGGATTTTGAAATCTATCACATCATCTGCCTGATCTGTGAAAATGAAGAATTCATCTTCCGCTTGCCTTTTTCTTAGCACCAGTTCAAACAGCTTTTTCCCAGAGGCCTTTGCCTCAGCCCAGAAAAACCTGAACTCTTTTATGAACTCGCGCTCACTTGGCGTGTCAGTCAATTTGACGTACTCAGGAAAGAATTTATCAACATTTTCGGTCTGTTCTATGTAGAGTTCTGAATGACGTGGTTCGGCAGTTGTCTGAAAGGCGTCGGCCGCGTGAATGGTCTTCCAGATGCTGACTTCCACTTCTCTGAGGTTCTGCTCCATTGGCAGTTCGACCCTTCTCAGTTGCCAGACCTGTTGAGAGAGGGAAGTACTGAAAAATGCGACAAGCGTCACCAATCCGGTGATCACCAGCACTCCCGCCAATAATTTTTGCGATATCTTCATTATTGGACCTTATTAGGATGGGTGGGCTGTCTTTGCCAAGCGACCAAGGACTCGATCGATTTCTTGTAGCAGGGGCTCAATGCGCACGGGTTTGGTCACGTACCCATCCATGCCGGCCTCCAAGCATTCTTCTTCGGTTCCCTTGATGGCGCGGGCGGTCACGGCGATGATGGGCAAATGGGCTCCGGTTCCCTCTTCGAGCTTGCGGATGGCTTGCGTGGCTTCGATCCCACCCATCTGGGGCATCTGTAAATCGATGAGCATCAGGTCGAAGTTGTGCTTCTGCAGGGTGGCAATCGCTTCCAGCCCATCTTGGACGAGCGTGACGGTATGCCCCTCCGGCTGAAGGATCTCGGTGGCCACAATCTGGTTCGGCTCGTTCTCTTCCACCAACAGAATGCGCAAAGAGGGCTGGACTGGGGTGATGGGGGCCACCAGAGTTTCTGATCGAGCTTGCTGCGGAGACGTGGGGAGCGTGGGTGCGAAAATCTTTGTGATGTCCTGAAGCAGATTTGCTCTTTGGATCGGTTTGCTTTGAACGCCCTGTACGTTGAGTTCGGACCAATCCACGGGGATGCGGGTGTGTTTGACTGAGGAGAGGATCAGGATCGGGACCTGTCCGTACTCCGCGTTCTCTCGAATCCTTCTGGCGGTCTCCACCCCGTCCATGTTTGGCATATGATGGTCCAGCAGGACCAGGGCAAACGGTTGAGACTGTCGTTGCGCAGACGCCAGCGCGTCGAGCGCCGCTTGGCCGCTGTCCACACAGCGGGTCGTCATTTCCCAGCTCCGCACGGTTTGCTTCAAGACGGTTTGGTTGGTCTTATTGTCGTCCACGATGAGGACCGGCAGGCCACGCAGCGCGCCCGAGGGAATGGAGATGGGGGCATGCTGCTCCGGCTGCAGTCCCAGCCGGACGGTAAAGTGAAAGGTACTGCCTTTTCCGGACACGCTTTCCACCCAGATGTCGCCTTCCATTATTTCCACCAGGCGTCGGGAAATGGTCAGCCCCAGTCCTGTGCCTCCATACTTACGCGTGGTCGAGCCGTCCGCCTGGCAAAACTCGCCAAAGATTGATTCCAGCTTGTTTTCGGGAATGCCGATGCCCGTGTCCACCACGGAGCAGTGAAGCATGATGTTGTCTCGGCTTGACTCCTGACTGTGTACGCGGACAACGATCTCTCCATGATCGGTGAATTTTATCGCGTTGCCGACAAGGTTGGTGATCACCTGACCCAGGCGCCCGCTGTCGCCCAGGAGTGTGTCGGGGATGTTGGACTCGATGTCGCATATCAATTCCAGGTTTTTTTGCTGAGCGCGCGGCATCTGCAGTTGCAGGACCCTTTCCATCATTTCGCTCAGCTTGAACGGGGAGGTCTCAATGCGCACCTGCCCTGCCTCAATCTTAGAGAAATCCAAGATATCGTTGATGATGTTTAACAGAGCGTCTGCAGAATGTTCAACGACCTTTGCGTAGCCGTCCTGTTCTTCGTCCAGGGCGGTGTCCCGGAGAAGGTCGATCATGCCGATGATGCCGTTCATGGGCGTGCGAATCTCATGGCTCATATTCGCCAGAAACTCACTTTTGGAGCGATTGGCTTCTTCGGCCTCGACCTTGGCCTTGACCAAGTTGGTTTCGGCCCTTTGGCGATCTTGTATTTGCCGCTCTAATTTTCGATTCGTTTCAGTCAATGCCTGCGCCGACTTATTTTCCTGCTCCATTTCTGCCCGCTTCATTTCCAGGCGCAAGACCCAGCCACCCAAGCTTACCAGAATCGCCAGAGCGAAGAACGCGAGAAGCGCAATTTTGGTGGCGTAGGCCTCAATCGGCCCGGTCACTTCCTCGTATTCAGCCGTCAGGACAAGCGACCATGTACGCTCTCCCACCGAAAAAGGAACATAAGCCGCCAGCCTCGCGGTGTGCCCTGGGTGGGAATGAACGTCTGTTTCTGAGGAGGGATATTCCGCCGTGCCGGATTGGCCCAGGCGGATCAGCGCAAGCATCTCTTGAAAGGGCCCCCAATTTGTCTCGGGATACCTTTTTTTACGGTAAGCCAGCGCCGCATGTCCGATCTGTTCCTCATCTGGGTGGGCCAGCATCACGCCCTGATCGTTGAGAATCCATCCGTAGGAGTGCAAGGAAGACTGTAGTTGTTCGGTATGTTCCTTCAGGGCATCCAGATGGATTAACGCCCGCAGGATCCCAACAAACTTTTTTTCTTCAAACACCGGAACGCACAGGCTCACCGCGAGCTGGCCGGAGTTCGTGGTGATGACATCGCTGATGTGCAAGCCGGGCTTTTCTGTCAGCGCTAATTGCCCCGTGTACTTCGCCAAAAGAGCCCGGACGACGGGCTTGTCGGAATAGTCCTTTCCAATGGTTCCGGGTTTGACTGGTAAGCGGCTTTGGCAGATACCCCGGTGGTCGATCCGGTACAGCGAGGTAACCATCTCCTCCAGTGTTTCAAAAAGCCGAATTTCAGTGGAGTGATCCTGCTTTTCCACGAGTTCTTGGGCACTCAGGTTGTTTCGGATCGCCTGGAGGATCTCCGGGTCCTGTGTGGCCAAAAGCAATTCCTGTTCGATTTCTTCGAACATGTAGGCAAAGTGCGGGGCTTTGGAGCGCGCGACTGCCGCCAGGTGGTTCTTGGCTTCCTCCACTTGGCTGCGCTCAAAATCTTTGACGTTACCAATCGATAAAAAGACCAGGGACACGATCAGAATCAGCAAGATCGAGCCCATCAGAAGGACCTTTTTTTCGTATTGCAGCGACATGCTTGGCTCCCTTTGTCAACCCCTAAGAGCGGATGTGGATTCCATGGGGCAGTCCCGTACCCGATACGGACGGATTGATCCGTACGGGTCGCCTTTTTCCGTGAGTTTGTGGGAATGAACGATTGGGATTTTGAACGTCTATTCTCTAACTTTTGGCAGTAGGGAATATCTCCTTGTTTTCGGCAAAAAAACGCCAAAACTTTATTAAGAAAGTTCGCCTTGGAGCCAAATCCGCGCTGACCACCGGTCCGCGACCCCGGAAGCGTCCGGTAATTAGGGTAGAAGTGGTGGTGTTAGTTTAGCTCCTCCCAGAACAGGATTTGCGGGCCGGTTGTGTAAACGATCAGGATGTCGTCCAACATCGGCGTGTCCAGCAGCCGGTCTTTGCGCACCGGGTGGAGGCGTTGGTATTCCTCATGGACGGTGGCCTGCATATCGATCCGGACGCGGAAGTCCTTTGCCACAAAAGCGCCGGGAAAATAATCGTCGGGGGAAGGCATCTCCATCGGGCGGGCGGAGGACAGGGGCTGTCCATCGTTGATCAGCGTCATCTGGACAGCGGTCTCGCCATCCGCGGCAGGATCGGAATTCGGACCGCTGACGATTCCCCAGGGCCGCTTGAGGCTGTGGGGGATGAACTCCGACCATCGCACGCCGGTCACTGTCGCGTTACTCGGCAACTCGATTACCGGCGACAGGTAGGAACCCAAGCGGCGATACCGGTCGCGCATAAGGCCAAAGCTTTCGATGGACCGAATCTTTGACTCCAGAGTAGAGCCTGCTACTGCGACAGTCTCGTCGGGCCCGATGCCGCCCAAGATCATGAACTCGTCGAGGGTCCCCGCGAACCCGGGGCCCAGGTTAATTTGTTCCAAGCGGCCGAAAAATGCGGAGTCCTGGCCACCGAAACCACTCTTGAATATTTGAACACCACCCGAACCCCCGCTTTCACCGTTTGAACGGTTGGGCCAGTTCTTACTATTGTAAGATGTGGTGAGATCCCAATAATTCCAATGAACAGCCGGGTCGCCGACTGATAGTGCTGAATTATGCAGGATTTGAGGGCGATTAATCCACCAGCCTTGATAAATCCGTGGAACCGTTTCATATGCCGAGCTGACATAATTGGAGCGTGTGAAAATCTCAGGATCGGGTTTGAAGTCGTCGGGTGTTCCAAAAACCCAGATCTTGTGATACCCATTCCGCATCTTCTCGCCATCCGCAACACTTGGGACGTGGAGCGGCGTTGAACTGACTGGTTCCTTGATGGCATAGGAGACCCGGACCCACTCGCCCTTTTTCATGAGGAAATCTTCGGTCGTATCGTACTGCAGGTTGCGCGCGGGCGGGTCATAAACCGCCCAGTGGAGAAAACGTCCTATGATCGGAGGATCCTGGTCTTCTGGTTCATCGGGGTCATATGGGCGCTTGATAAAATAGTCTTGCGCTGGACCCTCGCCCGGAAGTGCTTTAAAAACGTTGACATACCGAGTCAAACGGGCGACCAAAGGGCGTCCAAAGTGTGGATACGCGGGGTTCCGTTCGTTGCCCCAGACGCTATCGTTTCGAAAACCGAAGGTGTTTACAGGAGCGAATGCTCCCGCGGGTGGTGTGTTGGGCATGTGCATGGGCCAGGCCGGCCCAAGTGCCGCTCCAGTGGGGTCTCTGCCGACCCGGGTGGATCTTGCGAGCCCCATGAGTACTTGCTTGAAACGGTCGCTTGCGACGCCGTCGAACATTCCATTAATCTCGTGATTGAACACGGGGTCGCTGATGTCGCTCCACAATTGGATACTGTTGAAGGATTCATGATCCTTGAACTGCGGGAATGG
>JAJDCN010000132.1 GCA_029260815.1 Planctomycetota bacterium | reverse complement strand
AAACTGTTCATGCGCGAAGTCCTCAAGCGCCACGCGATCCCGGCACCGAGTTACGATGCATTCAAGAATCGAGACGAGGCGGTTGCGTATCTGGAGCATCATCATTATCCCGCAGTGGTCAAAGCCGACGGCCTGGCCGCCGGCAAAGGTGCCTTCGTCTGCCACACCCTGGAGGAGGCCCGCGGGGCGGTGGATATCATCATGAAGGAGCGCCGGTTCGGTGATTCGGGCAATTGCGTGGTCATCGAAGAATTCCTCGAAGGCCAGGAAATTTCAATCCTGGCCTTCACTGACGGCACCAACATCCTGCCGTTGGATGCGAGCCAGGATCACAAGCCGGTCTTTGATGGGGACGAAGGACCCAACACCGGCGGCATGGGCGCCTATTCGCCGGTCCCCGCGATCACCCACCGTTTGTATCAAAAGATCACTCGCGAGATCCTCGTCCCGACCGTCCATGCCATGAACCGGGAGGAATCACCCTATCGCGGAATCCTCTACGCAGGATTGATGCTCACCGCTGACGGGCCGAAAGTTTTGGAATATAACGTGCGCTTCGGCGACCCGGAGACCCAGCCGTTGCTCATGCGCATCCAGTCTGACCTGGTGCCCGTGTTGATGGCCACGGCCGACGGTGCGCTCGACCAGGCGGATCTTGTCTGGCGCAACCAGTCGGCGGTGTGTGTGGTGATGGCGTCCGGCGGCTATCCGGGCAGCTATGAAACAGGCATTGAAATTGCGGGCATTGCCGAGGCGGAGTCGGACAAACAGGTGAAGGTCTTCCATGCGGGCACCGCCAATCCGGGCGGACGCATCGTGACCGGTGGCGGTCGCGTGTTGGGGGTCACGGCCCTGGGTGATACGCCGGAGGCCGCCCGCGAGCGAGCTTATGGGGCGGTGGCGAAGATCGAATTCGAAGGAGCCCACTACCGCTCCGACATCGCGCACCATGCCGTGGAGCCTATGCGCTCGTTTCCCGCGGTGCCAGAAGCGTAAGCATGCCGTAAACTGCGACGTTGGCCAACAACAACGGAGCGAAAATCGGCGCGTTGTAGAAGAACCGATGTACACCCTCGCCGGCGGGCAGGGCCAGACCGGCCCGCGCGTGCAGGTAGAACCCCACCCCAGCGACGAAGAACTGCATCCACAAGGTTCCAAAGAGATAGCCTCGATCCGTATCGGACCATTCGCTGCGGAGCGCCAATAGAAAACAATGGAAGGTGGCGAAGAGGCTGGCGACCACCGGCGCCCACTCCATGGCGTTGAAGAAATGGTCCCGCTCATGGTCCAGGATGCTTAAGATCGTATTGCCGGCGAAGCCGCCGGAGACGATCAGCATCAGCACCTGGCTCCGTCGGATCTTCGTGAAGCGATGGGCCGGTTCGAGCACGATCAGTCCGAAAAGACTGACGCCCGCATACACCAGGGGCGCGGCAATCGGCGCGGAATAAACGAAGGACTTGAGCAGGTCCTGATCGCCCACGTCCATGGTCAGGTGAAAGAACAACCCGACGACCCCCACCGCGATGGACAACCACAACCAGGTCTGATGGACAATCCGGCCGAGGGCCTCCAGGTTTTTCATCAGCCCGAGGACCACCAGGAACAGGCCGCCCACCGCCGAGAAGTAAACGGGAACCCATTGGGCCGAGGTCTCCGGACGGTCCAGGTGATGGGCGAAATAGACGTCGGCTCCGGTGAACAGCACGTTGAGGCCGACGACGGTCAGGGCGAGGTTCGCCCAATGCCGAGTGATCCACCCTGCGACGGCGAGTGGCGTAAGGAAGCCGGGCCAGCGCATGGCGCTACTGGCTCCTGTCGTTTGCTGGTTTCTTTTTCTCTTCCAGACGCGGGTAGGATCCGCCCCGCTCGCGAATCTCGCCAGCCATCTTGCGGATCTTGGCTTCGGATTGGGCGATGGGGTAGGCCCCGTGCCATTGAGCGTAGTCAGCTCCGTTCATGAACGCCCCGTGCTTGGCGGTCCGGCCGTAGTGGTGCCACAGATCGAACCAGACGAACTCGATCTCTTCGTCGAATCCGGTTTGGGTCAACAGGCCATCCGCGTACAGGGCGTCCATGATCTTCTGGGTCCGCGCGATTTTTTCATCGGTCTGCTTGACCATACGCCCGGCCCTCTCGTAGAAGCGCTCCACGTGGGTCGACGAATGGCATTGGCCGCAGGTTTTTTGCATTTGGATCCGCTTCATGGCGGCGCCGTCTCGTTCGGTGGTCTGCTTGGCAAACAGGTATAGGGATAACCGCTCACCCACGTCATGGGTTGCGGCCATGTCATTGAGACCCGACATGTGACAGGTGGCGCAGGTGGGGGCGTCCTGCTGCTTGGTGGTCAATTCGTTGGACGGAACGCTCAGGTCATATTTGTCTTCGCGCAGTCGGTGAACGATTCCGTGGGTGGACTCCTCCCAGATTTCCAGCTGAGCGTGGTCTGGGCCCATGTGGCAGCGCCCACAGGTCATGGGCGAGCGAGCCGACTCGATGGAAAACTCGTGCCGCGGATGGCAGGCGGAGCAGTCTCCGATCGATTCATCCTTGTTGGGCTGGCCGATTGAGTGACAGGAGATGCAGCCGGTGTCGCGGGTGCCGGTGCCTTCCAGGATCGCCAGTTTGTTCGGCCCGCGATTCATGGCGGCCTTGTGGAATTGGAAGGCGGGTTCCGCGTCGCGTAGGCCCTTGAAAACCTCCCCGCCCATGACCGCTGCGAAGGCGGGAGCCCCGTGCCGGGAGCGCATCATTTCTTTGTACTGGGTGCTGTGGCAACCCTGACAGTTGCCGGCGGTGACTTCATGCACCACTTCGAATCCGTGATGCTCCAGTTTGTCCTGCTTGGGCAACGGCTTGTGGCAGTCCAGACACGTCACGCCGACCTTCGCGTGCTTGGAGTCCTCGAACTGTACGGTGATCGCCCCGGTTTCCCGCGCATGGCACTCGATGCACCGACCACTGCCGCTCACCTCTTCGGGCGACAAGCGCGAGGTCTGTACCGCAGGCCGTTTCTGGTAGACGAAATTGACACCGACGAGAATCACGGCGGTCAGCACGGCTGCAAACGCGAGGATTTTGGAACCACCCATGCGTTGATCCTCCGGGGAAAGAAGCTTGATTTGTCACGAACGCGGACAAACTGGCAAACGATAACCACCTTGTCAATATAAAAAGGCTTCATCTTGGGGTATCCGTCCGGCGGCCGGTTGTCCGATTGACGTTGGGGTGGAACCGCGGTATGATTGCCCGTTCATTTCCAATGCTGCTCGCGTTTCGTAAAGGAGTGGAAGATGCTGTCGAAAGTCAGGTTTTCGGTCCGTTTTGTCGCCCTGGCGGCGCTGTTCTGGGCAACCTCCTGCGGTACCACCACCCCGCCAGCCCCGGTTGAGGCAGTGGACTCCCCGGCGGGGGAGATCACAAAGAAGGCCCAACCGGAACCCCCGGTCGCCATCCGTGACGGGGATCGCCGGATTCGCGTGGACGTGGAGGAGTGGTCGATCTGGGGCGAGGGCGAGGACGCCAGCAAAAAGACCGCCCAGGTAACGCCCTATCAAGACCCGGCTGCCAGTGGCAAGCAGGCCGCTCGGGTGGTTTTCCAAGAGGTCGACACCGACACCGATCGAGGGACGGTGACCTACAGGTTCTACATTGTTTCCACGTTTTTCCGATTGAACCACGACGTGTGGGTGCGGTACGCGACCAAGGACATGGGAATCGAATGCGAGTTTATCTACCAGGAAGGCAACAAGTTTGAAGGTCCCAAGGATCCCTTGACAATCCGGCGGCTGGCCATGAAGCCGACGGCCAACTGGCGCGGGACCTACCGCTGGGAGAAGCTGGGCACCATCCGCACGACGCGCGGGTGGCATGAGCTGGTTGTCAAATCCACCGGCGGCGCGATCAACATCGACGCGCTTGTCTTCGCCACCCATTCCGCTTACGTGGAGGATGGCCGCGCCGATCGTGACATCGCGGACAAGAACGCCGGGATCTATACCGCCGGTGGCGTGGCCCTGGGTGGGATCGGGGTCGGCAAATTCGAGTTGTGCCGCGACGGGAAGGTGCGCAACCTGGTGACCAATAACAATTGGGACGCGCCTCTCAACGAGCTGAACGGATCCTTCTTTGCCGCCTGGGCGAAGCCGACGGGCAAAGGGGAAACGCCGATCCACCGAGCCTTGGTATTGCGTAGCGAATACGCCTTCGAGCCGGTAAAGAGCATCGATTACGACGGCGTCTTTCCCACCGCGGCCATGGGGTTCCGCGATCCGGCCCTGCCAGTGTCGATTCAACTCAACGCCTTCTCGCCCTTGCTGCCCAACAACGTCAAGGACTCCTCCTTACCCGTTGCTCTCTACGAATTTACCCTGGAAAACCCGACCGATCGGGAGCAGGAAGCGGCGATCGCCTTCTCCTGGGAAAACATTGTGGGCCTGGGCGCCTGGGGCGATCCGCGCTGGTACCATTATTGGGACGACCGGCAGGCGAACACCCAGCGCTTTGCGCAGGACGACGGAATGAAGGGCATCATCTTCAAGAACAAAAAAACCCGTACGCCCTTGTCCGATGGCGACTACACTCTGGCGTGCGTGGAGCAAGAGGGGGTTCAGGTCAGCTACCGGCTGCAATGGGATACCCGCAGTGACGGTTTGGACGATTGGTCGGCCTTCCGGGAGGCGGGCCGCTTCAAGGACGGACGGGAGGTGGCTTCGGGCAGTCCGGGAGCGGCGGTCCTGGCGGCAACCACCACGCTGAAACCGGGCGAGAAAAAAACGATCCGCTATATCCTGGCTTGGGACATGCCGAACCTGATCTCCGCGAAAGGGCGCCCCTACGGCCATGCGCACAACAATTTCTTCACAGGTTCTTGGGCGGTTGCCAACTACGCGAGACAAAGCTTCGACCGGCTGCAGGCGGGCACCTACCAGATCCAGAAACACCTGAAGGCCTCGAACCTGCCTCCGTGGTTTGTTCGACGTCTGCTCAACGACGCGGTTCCGATTTACGCCAATAGCTGGCTGACGAAGGATTATAAGTTCGCCATCAACGAGTCGCCCAATAACATGAACGGCTGTATGGGGACGATGGATCAACGTTTTGTGGCAGGCATCTTCAACGCCATGTTCTACACCGACCTGGACCGCAGTGAACTGAACCAGTTCGCCGATTCTCAATCGAAGACCTCCGGTTCGGTCCCCCACGACCTGGGCCACTCGGACCTGGACACCAACAAGAACCGCACCGGCGGCGGGCCCGGCGATTGGCCGGATCTGGCACTGTCGTTCGTGCTCCAGAATTACCGTCGTTATCTGTGGACCGGCGACCAAGAGTTCATCGATCGGGTATACCCGAAGATGAAGAAGTCCATGAATTACACCCAGGAGGTGCTCGACACCGATGGCGACGGGATTCCCAATGTACGCGGTGGCTTATTGGGCTGTAGCTACGACGCCCAACTGACCTATGGCAACGTGGACTACATCGGATCCATGGCCCTGGCGGCCCTGCTGGCGATGGAGGATTTGAGTATGCGCATGGGCGAGCCGGAGTACGCCAAGCAATGCCGCTCGTGGTTTGAGAAGGGACGGGCCAGCTTCGAGCGGGAGTTGTGGACCGGCGAATACTTCCGTCACTACGTGGAGATCGAACCACGGATCAAGGACGGCAAGGCCCAGCCTTTGGAGGTTTCCGACAACTGCCACTTGGCGCAACTGGCCGGGCAGTGGTTCGCCGACGCAGTCGGTCTGGGCGCGATCCAGGACCCGGACAAGATCCACAAGGCGGTGGGGACCATGGCTCGGCTCAACGGCAACCCGAAGTGGTGGTGTCCACCGGACGAAGTAGATGCCAAAGGCAACATCGAATTTGCCCACACCGTCAGTTGGGTCTTGTACATCGAGGCGTTCTTCTCCGCGCTGGCCTTTCAGCATGGGCATCCGGATGATGGATTCCGGATCGCCGAGGCCATTCACAAAACCATCGAGAAGGAAGGCAACAACCCCTACGACATCAGGTTGATGTATCACCCGGACGACGGGGGCATGGCCTGGGGCCGTTGGTATATGACGGCGCCGGCGTCCTGGACGATTCTGAATGCCTTGGAAGGGCTGACGGTGGACATCCCGCGCAAACAACTGGGTCTGGCACCCTCCCTGCCAGGATCCTTCGGTGGAAAGCTGAGCGCCCCATTGTTCTCACCCGTGTTTTGGGCCTGGCTGGACTACGTCGAAACGCATCAGGAGAAGAGGACCGAACGCACCTATCAAATCAAATGGCTGGAAGGCTCCCCCTCTGGGAATGTCGCCTTTGATACCCTGGCGCTTGCCCTGCCTCGATCCGCGACTCAGATCCGGGTAGAAGTGAATGACAAAGAGGTCTCTTCGATCCAGTTCGACAAGACCACCGGAAAACTGGTTGTAGTCCATCAATTCGAGGTGCGCAAGGGTACGCCAACAGGGGTTAGGGTTTTGTTTGTACCGTCTCTTCCTAAATAAGACCCTCCAAAAAGCCGATAAGAGTAGGAATAGGGTGTCTTTGGAGACCGTGCGCATCGTGACCCAATCTGCGTACATGCTTCATTGGGAGCAAGCTCTATCACATAATACTTTCGGTGAGAAGGCCGATAATAACCGGGCCACAACATTATTGTAAGAGAAAACACTGCATGAACGAAACCCTTCGCATTTTGGCATTCGGTACTTCGGTGGAGTTTGTCGAAGAGATTTCTTTGATCCACTCAGACCCGGGGTTCGAGGCCCATTGCCATCGCGAGACGCCCACATTTGAATTGGCGATGGAAACGGGCAACTTCGACGTTGTCATCTTCGAGGCGGGAGCGGACGATGCCGCGCTGGGCCGATTGATCGCAAAATCCAAGGCCGCCAACCCGCAAGCGGTTTCGCTGGTGGCCACCAAATCCGTCGCCGACCGGCCCGTTGAGATTGCTCGCCAGGAGGACATCGACGGGATGCTGGAAATCCCCATGTCCCTGAACACCCTGATCGATGCGATTCGACGGATCGTGGAGAAGAATTCCGGGGGGAACAAAAAGACGCTGTTGGTCGTCGATGACATCTACTCAATGCGGTTTTTGCTGCGCAAGATCCTTGAGGCTGCCGACTACAACGTCCTGGAAGCGGACAGCGCGGCCAAAGCCCTGAACATGGTGTCCTTGTCAGGCATCGACGCGGTCTTGCTGGACGTGATGATGCAGGGCATGAACGGCCTGGAGTTGTGCGAAAAGCTCAAGAACAATCCTACCACCACCGGCCTGCCGATCATTTTGATCACCGCGCGGGGTACCAAAGACAACATCAAAGAAGGCCTGGATGCCGGAGCCAATGCCTATATCGTAAAGCCCTTTACCCGCCAGGACATCTGCGCGAAGGTCGAGCAGGTGCTCGAATCGGCCTAAGGATCTTGGGTCCCGATTGATTTTCCTAAAGACACCGAATCTCCCCGTCCGATAACTTAAGATGGCGACACTCTAGGTGGAGACGCTGTCGCCGGGCCTGAGGGCCTGGCAAGAAAAAACGTAAATATGGGGAATCGTGCATGGATGCGAGACGGTACCTGTCGTTATCTTTGATTGTGTTGCTGTGCGCAGCAACAGCATGCTACCGGTGGGACCATCCCGGGATGGAGTTAAAAATTGAGACAGCCCATCCGCCGGTCGATCCAACCCCCCTCCCTTCTGAATCCTTGCCCGATCGTAGCAACGCCTATGCCGTAGGTACAGAGGACGTCCTGTTTGTTTCAGTTTCGGACCATCCGGAATTCAGCGGCGAGGTCACCGTCGATAAGCACGGAAAATTCGATATGCCCTACTTGGCCGACAGTCATGGTACGCGGGTTCACGCCGAAGGTCGGGATCTCAACCAGATTACGCAGACCGTCCAACAGATCATTTCGCCCTTCGTGCTGGATCAGCCCGCGGTGGCGGTGCGTCTGGCAAGATCAAACTCCAAATACTATGTCGTCCTGGGCTACGTGGGCCGCCAAGGCCGTTTTAACATGGGCGACAAGGCTGTTCGGCTGCGAGAGGCTCTGATGCGATCCGGGCTGTTTGACGAAGGCGCCGATGCGGCCAATGTACATATTATCACCCCGGACAAGACCGATCCGACCTATGTGGTAGTCAATGGGTGGGATATATTGACCGGCATGACACAGCAGAACATCACCCTGAAACAAGACGACATCGTTTTCGTTCCGCCCACCGGCTGGCAGATGGTCTCCGAGGCTCTCGGAGAATTCACCCGTCGTACCGCCGCGATCCGGGAGGGAGATGGTGATTACGATTTCTGGCGCACGGAGAGCTTCCTGGACGCCAGCGAATAGGCCCGATACAGCAAACGCAACGGCTGGAAATCGCTTATGCAAGCTTCGACGATCGCAACAAGTCTACGTGACTACCTGCGGATTCTGTTCCACCGCAAGTGGTATATCATCGCCTTTACCCTGAGTTCTCTGGTCGGCTTTGCCGTCTACGCCTGGGGCGTGGCCCCGGTGATCTACGAGGCCGGGAACGACATGCTGGTGCACGACCGCAACAAGGAGCCGTTGCGTCCGGATGAAAAAGTTTCGCCGGTGCGCATGCGCCTGAACCAGGTCTTTGACCGAATCCAAAGCACCGATGGTGTTGAAGAGGTCCTGGCGGGCATCCATGCCCTGGTCGGCCAGTTCCATCGTAGCCCGCGCTTTCTGGAACTGCGCGAGCGATACCTGCAGGAACGTCAAGCCTATACCGAGTCCGAGATCGAAAAGGCCGAGGCCGCGATTCTGAGCACCTCCAACAAGTTGAAGGCGATCGAAGAAGGCCTGTTACCGGAAGTGGGCCGCGGCGAGATTCGAGATCAGAGCCTGATTGCCCAAGCCCGCCGACGCAAAGGGCTGCAGCAGTTGACCTGGGTCGAGCACGACTTGGCACAGGTCAGCAAGTGGAGCGCCGGCATCGGTCGCGTGCCCGGTTCGACGACCGTATCCATGGATCCGGTCGCCCAGCGGCAAGATCGGCAGTTCCTGAAGCTGGTTCGGGAAGTCAAGCTGGAACTCAGGATCTCCATGCGGGGCGCAAAGATTCACGTCGGAGCCCGCAGCGGCAACAAGAAGCTTGCTCGGTTGATCGTCGACCGGGTCATCGAACAGGTCGAAATGGTCCACAAACGTGTTGTCGATGAAGAAGTCTACCGAAACTCCGCCATGGTCGATTGGCAGATTACCCAGTCGCAGGGCGAGTTACGATCCGCACGGCAAGAGCTGATCGATTTCGACAGGAAGTACTACTTCCTGGAGCGACGTTCCGGTTTGCAAACGGTGGTCGGCGCCGTCAACAACGCGGTGGCCACGACGGTGGAGATTCCCACCGGGCCCAACTCTGGCCTGCACGCCCTCAACCGCCTGAACCATTTGCGTGCGCAGGAGGCACAGATCGTCGCAGATATCGAAGGGAAGCAAGGCGAAACAGACGTCCTGAAAACGACCCTGGCCCAAACCCCTGAAGAGACGACGACCCATGAGCACCAGGAGAGTGTCTTCAAAAGCAAAATGGAGGAGATCCTCTCGGCCCTGGTCAATCAAGAGAGCGAATGGGCCACCCGGGCCTCTGACGAACACCCCGAACTGAAGCGCGTGCGTCGGCGCATTCGTTTTATCGAAACCAAGCTGGAGCAAATCAACCGGGGCGGCATCCATTCAACCAGGACGATTCCAAATCCGAAATACGATGAACTTGCCAGCCAAGTCGCGCAGGCGGAGGCGGATCTGGCCGGTTTGCGCGGGCGGCTCAACAGCGTTCGCATGGAGTTGGAACACCAGGTGACGATCGTGAAAGACCTGCCGGAGCTGGAGGCTCGTCGGGAAAACCTGCTGCGGGGGATCGCGGAAAAGCAAAACTACCTGGGCGGCTTGAGCAAGAAGCACCAAGATGCCATCCGCACGCAGGAAATCCACAAGGCGGGTGGAGGTGTAGAGTTCTCTAAACCCGAGCATACTGAATTGCCTCGGGCTCCGGCCGAGCCCAAGGTCGCGCTGCTGATGTTTATGGGGCTGATCATCGGGCTGTTCTTCTCCGCCGCCGCGGTCTTCTTTGTGGAGTATGCGGATCACTCGATCAAGGGAATCGAAGACGTGCGGCGATTTCTGGGCCTGCCGGTGCTGGGCGTCATCCCCGATTACGAGATGTACCAAAACAACAGCAAGCAGCGTCTGCTGCGCCTGCTGGGGTCCACCACTCCCCGCCGGTTGCTGACCCTCGCGTTGGGAACCACGGTATTGATGGGTTTGGTCTGGTTTGTAGCAACCCGCCGCAACAGCCACCCGGGAATCTCGGCCCCCTTGTATGAAGACGATGCTCGAGAGAAGGGATTGACCCTTCCGCCTGGATTCACGGAGCCGGTCGCTCGGAAACTCAAGACCGACCCACAAGATCTCTCCCAGCGCCCGAAGGTTTCCTTGCCGTCCGCGTCGGAGTCTTCGGAATCAGCCGTCCGGGTCGCCCAGCTGGAGCCGCAAAAGCCAACAACACCAAACAGTTCAAACCCCGTGCACACGGTGTCTGCCGATGAGCTGGCACCGCCGCCCATGGTATCGGCGGAGTAGACTGCCGAACCCGAAGCGAGCAATGAATTGTTAATGGAACCTTGTTAATGGAGAGCCGCACCCGTGCGGCGAATGACCATGCCTGTTGCCCAATCCACGGGTCGCTTGGACGACCTGTTCACGCGGATCCTAACGCGCAATCAAGCCACCGATGAAGTCGCCCCGGCCGATTTGTGGGAGAAAATTCGGCACGTCGACAAATTCTACTTCGATCCGGAAATGGAAATCGCCGGCGGGACCCAGCTGGCTGAAAAAATCAGAGAACTGCGCACCAACATCCTGACGCTGAAGGCCTCTAAGGGCACCAAGTCGATTCTTCTGTCCAGTTGCCATCATGGAGAAGGCAAAAGCTCCGCTTCCATCAATCTCGCCAAATACATGAGCAAAAATGAAGAGTATCGAACGTTACTGGTGGATTGCGACCTGCGGCGCCCGTCGGTCAAGAAGTTCCTCAACTGGGAGGTGGAGTGCGGACTGGACGACGTCCTCAACGGGAAGGCGAGCCTGGACGAAGCGATTCTCTACTCTGAACAAGACAATCTCTCTGTGTTGTTCACCCGCTGCGGCCACCTCAACGGGGCGGAAATGCTCGAGCGGCCGATGACGAGCGAGATCGTTCGACAGCTTAACGAAAATTTCGATTTTATTATTTATGATTGCTCTCCGGTGCTGTCCACCACGGACCCCACGATTCTGGGCAAGCTGATCGACGGCGTTGTCATGATCGTCAAGACCGGCGTTACCCAGCGGGAATCGGTGGAGCACGCCATCAACCTGTTCGGTCAGGCCCGGGTCTCTATCCTCGGAATCGTGCTGACGCACTTGAAATTCTATCTTCCCCGCTACCTGGTTCGCTATAACTACTACCAGGATCGTTACGCCTATTACGGTGAAGAGCGCCGCGCGGCCAAGCGCTAACGTTCCGGG
Organism: Planctomycetota bacterium; assembly: GCA_029260815.1. Classification (GTDB taxonomy): domain Bacteria; phylum Planctomycetota; class B129-G9; order JAJDCN01; family JAJDCN01; genus JAJDCN01. The sequence goes on along the minus strand of JAJDCN010000132.1, from coordinate 6,212 downwards.
CGAATCATCTCGATGCCATTCATGTAGGGGATCAGAGCCTCCGGTACGCGGACTGAGCCGTCGGCCTGTTGGTAGGTCTCCAGAATCGCCACGAGCGTTCGTGGCAGAGCCAGGGCGGAGCCGTTGAGCGTGTCTGGAAAATGCACCTGCCCTTTGGCGTCCCGGTAACGAATGCTCGCCCGTCGAGCCTGGAAGTCGCCGCAATCGCTACAGGAGGAGACTTCTAAATACCGCCCCACCCCCGGCGCCCAGACCTCCAGATCGAACTTTTTGCGCTGCTGGAACCCCGTATCCCCCGTGCACATCAGCAGCACCCGATGCTCCAGGCCCAACAATGTGAGCAGGTTGCGCGCGTGGTCGACGATTTGGTCCAAGGCGGTAGGCCCACCGCCGGCGGGAACGATCTTGACCAGCTCCACCTTGTTGAACTGGTGCACGCGGATGATCCCGCGCGTGTCTTTGCCGTAGGAACCGGCCTCCCGACGAAAGCAGGCGGAATGGGCCATGTAATCGATCGAAAGTTGTTCTTCGCTTAGGATCTCACCCGCGTGGAGGTTAATCAGCGGAACCTCCGCGGTGGGAATCGGGTACAGCTCTTCCCGGTCGCACTTGTAGGCGTCGTCTTCCATCTTGGGGAATTGGCCGGAGCCGAACATGGCTTGGCGATTGACCAGGAACGGAACCGCGACTTCGGTATAGCCGTGCTGTTCGCGGTTGACATCCAACAGAAAAGTCGCCAACGCACGCTCCAGGCGCGCGCCCAAATCCCGCGTGACGATAAAACCCGCCCCCGAAATTTTGGCGGAGGCCTCTAGATCCAGGATGCCCAGTGCCTTGCCCAGCTCCCAGTGCGGCTTGGGCGCGAAGTCGAACGAGATCCGTTCGCCCCAGTGGTCCACCTCCACGTTGCCGCTCTCGTCGGTGCCTACGGGTACATCGTCCGCGGCCAGATTGGGCATCTCTAGGATTGCGACTTCATAGTGGTTCCGAACCTCCGCCAGTTTGCTGTCGATCGCCTTTTCCTGTGCGGAGACCGCCTGCATCTGTCCGATCAGGTCGGTGGCATCCTGCTTGTTTTTTTTCGCTTCTGCGATTTTTTTGGACGCTTCATTCTTTTGTTTCTTGAGTTGTTCGGTCTGTCCGATCAGCGCACGGCGCTGGCCGTCGAGTTCCAGCAAGCGGTCCAGGTCGCCCCCCTCCCCCTTGTCGGCAAGCTTTTGTCGCACGAGATCGAGGTGGTCACGGATGTAGTTGATATCGAGCATGCCGGTGGGTCCGAGCAGGTTTGTATTTACGTTACGGTTCGGTTCTTCTCGCCGGCGTGGCTGTCGAACAGGATTCGGCCGCCGGTCATGTTCATGGTCACCTCGGAGCCGTCGCCCAGCAGGCGGCTGACCGCGCCCTGGCCGTCGCCGGGGCGGACGGAGATCACATCCGCATAGGCCCCTTTGCGCAGGATACCGATCTGGCCGGCCGCCCCCAGAGCCCGGGCTCCGGTGGTGGTTCCCAGCGCCAGGATGGTCTCATCTTCCAGTTCGGGAAAGCGCGACCGTACGAACTTCATTTCATCCAGCATGGATAGCCCTTCATTGCTGGCCAGGCTGTCGGTGCCCAGGGCGACCGGTACCCCGGCGTCCAACAGTCGGGGCAGCGGATGAACCGGGTGGTCGAAATACTGGTGACTGCGCGGACAATACACCGCAGTTGCCTCGCTGTCCGCCATCCGCGCGATGTCCTCGTCTGACAGGTAGTTGCAATGGACGAGCAAGGTATGTCGACCCAGCAGCCCAAGGTCACTGACGTACTGTACGGGCGAGACATTTGCGCCGGACCAATCGTCGGCCGGAAAACCGACTTTTTGTTTGAACGTCTTGATGGCGCCGGTGCCTTTTTGGACGAACTCCGCCTCCTCCGGGCTTTCCGCCAAATGAATCGACAACACTTGGTCGCGTTCCATCGCCTTGTCTCGACAGAAGACCAGCAGGTCCTGGCCGACGCTGTAGGGAGCATGAGGCGCCACGCCGGTGTGTAGCAAGGCTTCTTCCCGAAAGACGGCTCGCCGCTTTTCCAAACGTCCCTTGCAGATCTCCAACAGGTTCGGATCGAAGCCGATCACCTCGAACAACAGATACTTTCGGATCCCGCTGAGCTGCAGAGCATTGGCCGTCTCGGTGTTGTTGCAAATCTCCACGACGGTGGTGGCCCCGCCGGCCAGGTTGAGCGAGACGCCGGCCATGGCGGAGTCGAAGTAGTCGTCGTCACTCCAGGTTTCCAAGTGCGTGGCCACTTGATGCAGCCAGTCGAAAAACGGTGGCTTGTCGGTAATCGTGTCTTTGAGTGCAGTAAGTCCCAGGTGCGCATGGGCGTTGATGAATCCGGGGCAAAGAATCTCATCGTGTCGGTCGATAATCTTGCCGCTGTGAGCCCGCTTGACTTCTCCAAAGGGTCCGGCGGCTTCGATTGTTCCGTCGTTGTTGATGGCGACGGCACCGTTTTCGATCGTGTCGGTGGGGGTACAGATCAGGTATTTCGACCGAAGAATCATTGCCGTTAATCGTTTCCCTATCAGACTTTGTCCAGATTGCGCACGCTCACCCTAACAGAGCGGCCCCAAGCCCGTCAAGGGCTATTCAGCTTTTGTTTTGCGGCGTTGTGGATTGGTTTTAACCGGATCGGATTATCGGTTTTGCGCCAGCGCCGCATCCAGGTTGGAAGCGACGATCTGCTGATGAGACGCGTGCCAAACCGGCTCTCCGTTTTTCAGCAAGATCGCTTGGGGCGATTCGTGACGGATGCCCAGCCGGGATTCGATGGCGTCGGAGACGTCTCGGTGGGCTCGCAAGTCCAGAAACCCAAAGAGCACGCCATCCTCGACGCCGTCAGCAAACCGTTGGTATTGCTCCGCCGCGTTGTGGCTGATCGGGCAGGTTGTACTGTGCTTAAATAGAAAGGTCGGCTTGTCGTTGGACGCGGCCAATAAACTGTCCAGGTCGTCTATCGAAGTGATGTCTTGATGTTTTGCGCTCATGGGTTCTCCACCGGCATGTCGGATTCATTTCCAATTTCAGATCATACCAGAATCCAGGGTGCCAATTCAACCGGGCAGGGCCGAACCGCGGAGTGACCCGCAATTGACGGGCGTCGGCCGAACCGGTATGATTCAGAGCGAACATTAACAGGAGGGGAGCAAGACGATGTTGTATGCCGTGATCATGGCTGGCGGGTCGGGAACCCGCTTTTGGCCCCGCAGCCGAAAAAGCCTGCCCAAACAGTTGATCCCGATCATCTCTCAGCGGACGATGATCCAAGAGACCATCGACCGGCTGGGCGACGCGATCCCGCCGGAGAGAACCCTGGTGATCGCCACCGAAGCGATCGCCGCGCAGGTTCGCCAACAGATCCCCCAACTGCCGCCACAAAACGTGATCGCTGAACCCTACGGTCGGGATACCGCGCCTTGCGTCGGGCTCGCGGCGGTTCTGGCCCGGCGGCTGGAGGCGGACGCTACCATGGTAATCATGCCGGCCGACCATGCCATCAAGCCAGTCGACCGATTTCTCAAAACGATCCGAGCCGCCGAATCAATCGTCGGTGATGGCATGATCACCTTCGGCGTCAAGCCGACTTTCGCCGCCACCGGGTATGGCTACATCCACCGGGGCGGCGCGGTGGACAACGACACCGGCGAGAAGGTTTTTGAACTGGTGGCCTTCAAGGAAAAGCCCGACCTGGCCACCGCCACAAACTATCAGCAGACCGGCGAATATTACTGGAACAGCGGCATCTACGTCTGGAAGGCAAAGACGATTCTCGAGAAGATCGAGCAGTTAATGCCAGATCTGTACGCCGGTTTGGTCCAGATCGCCCAGGCGGCCGGGACCGAGCGCTGGGACGCCACCCTGGCTCGGGAATACGACAAGTTTGAGAAGATCTCCATCGACTATGGCGTCATGGAAAAGGTGCTGGCGGACCGGGCGACGCAGGTGATGGTCATCGAAATCGACTACGAGTGGGACGACGTGGGGAGTTGGAAAGCGATCGACCGCCACGTCCCCGTCGATGCCCAGGGCAACGTTGTGGCCGCGCGGCATCTGGGGATCGACACCCACGGGTGCATCGTGGTAGGGGAAAAGCGGCTGATTGCGACTGCCGGCGTGGAGGATTTGATCATCGTCGAGACCGAAGACGCGCTCTTGGTGTGCCACAAGGACCGCGCGGAAGATGTCAAAAAGCTGGTCGACGAGATCTCCGGGCAGGGCCTCGAGGACTTCCTGTGACCATTCTGGGCCTCGACCCCGGAACAAAACGCATCGGAATCGCCATTTCCGACGACCACGACCAGATTGCCACGCCCTTGGAGGTCTACGCCCGGCGCACGCCGGAGGCCGATCTGAAATACATCGGTGATCTGGCCGAGATGAATGAGGTGGACGCTCTTGTGGTTGGCCTACCGCTGAACATGAATGGGTCGGAGGGCCCCGGCGCCCAATCCGCGCGAGCGTTTGCTCAGCAGTTGTCTGCGGCCACGGGCCTCACGGTAGAGCTGTTCGACGAACGGCTGACCACCTTTGCGGCTGAGGACGCCATGATCCAGGCCGGCTTGTCCCGCGCCCACCGAAAGAAACGGGTGGACAAGGTCGCCGCCCAGATGATCCTTCAGGGCTATCTGGATGCTCGCAACCCAGGTCTGCCACGAATCTGAAGGCCCGCCGGGATACCCATGAAAAAACCCCTCCGGAGGAGGGGTTTGATTTGTATAAGGTTTGAAGGCCTTCTCAGAGCTTGTCGATCACCAACTGGGTCACATTAGGCAGCGGTTCATCCTTTGGTTCCGGAACAACGGCTCCTACTTCGGCAATCATGTCATAGCCCTTAGATTCCGCCACCTTGGCAATGGCGGCTGAGAATTTCTCGTTGGCCTTGGAAAGCAGAAGCCAGAACTCAGGATCTTTCTTTGTCAGACCCCTTTCGACGATCTCTCGATACTCGGGAATTTGGACAAAGATCTCTGCGGCTTTTACAACGGCCGGATTTTCAAAATAATCTGCATCGCCGTAGTAAACCCGGTCCGCGTCTTCGACCACATAAGCAAAAGCCGTTATGGAGACGAATCCTATAAGAGCTGTTACAACCAATACTGGAAACAGTTTGCTGAGCACGAGGCTCTCCTTTGGTCAAAATAGCGGCCAGCAGTATACAGGGGGTGAAGTCCAACCACCCTCTACAAGTGTACCCTTTTATTAAGTCATTGTCAACGGAAAAAAAGCATTAGATCATGTTAATCGCTAATGCCTTTGGGATAAGTAGATGCACGATTTGATGAAAGAATATACTGAACAGATATCCACAGTATCGGCAGCCTGCTGAATGGACTTTAAGAGGAAAGAAATTTAGATTTATTGATTTAAAAAGCGGAGCCGGCCCTGCTAAAGCCCATATTCCAGCCTGAACAGAACAAGCTTGTCTGTAGCGAGGGGGGAACAGTTTCGATTTGACAGCGGGGCTGGCCTTTGGTAGCCTATTGCGTTCGCTTGTAAGAGCGGAAAACATGCTACCCGGTGGTGTAATTGGTAACACAACAGATTTTGATTCTGTCATTCGAGGTTCGAGTCCTCGCCGGGTAATAGTCTATCCATCGAATCGATTGAATGTGGTACGGCAATGAGTTTTAGCGCCTTGATCTTGGCCGCCGGGCAGGGCAAGCGGATGCGTTCGGACAAGCCCAAGGTTCTCCATGAGGTTTGCGGTCAGCCGATGCTGCGCTATGTGGTGAACGCGGCTAAGGAGGCCGGAGCCGCCGAAATCCTGGTGGTCGTGGGACCCGACGGCTCGGCGATCCGCGAGGCGCTTTCTGACGAAACGATTACCTGGGTGACCCAGGAGCGGCAGGAGGGCACCGGCGACGCCGTCCGGTGCGCCCGCGGCGCTCTGGAGAAAGGCCCCGGTCGAGTGTTGGTCCTGTGCGGGGACACTCCGCTGATGCAGGGGGTCACCCTCGCGGAATTGTTGGATCGCTTCGAGACCCAATCCGCCGCCGCGGCGATCCTAACGGTCGAGATGGAAGATCCCACTGGCTACGGCCGGATCGTTCTGGATGCCGACGGCAACCTGGAACGGATTGTGGAGGAAGCCGACTGCAGTCCGGCGGAGGCCGAAATTGCGGATGTGAATACGGGCTTTTACGTTTTCCGCCGCGACGACTTAGTCGAGGC
>JAJDCN010000131.1 GCA_029260815.1 Planctomycetota bacterium | reverse complement strand
TCCGGAGGGGTCGCCGACCATGCCGGTGTAATCGCCGATGATCAGTATCGCCTGGTGTCCCAGATCCTGGAACGCGCGCAGCTTGCGCATCACGATGGTAAATCCCAAGTGCAGATCCGGCGCCGTCGGATCGACGCCGAGCTTGACCGTTAAAGGGACATCTTTGCGAAGTTTGGCCAGCAGGTCCTCGCGGGAGTAAGTGGCGACCGTGCCGCGGGCGATCTGTTCGAGCTGTTCCTCCGGTGCGATCAATTGGATTCCTTTCTGTTGGGCTCTTGGACCCGGTTCTTCCACCAAGCGAGCCAGCGCTCCCGGTCTTGGCGCAAATAGAGACCACTGATTTGGGACAGGGCCGACATCATCACGTTGCCCTGGGCGGAACGGGGTTCGGTATCGGCCAGTCCGACGATCAGGCTTTTGAGCGCCGTTTCGCGCTGCTCCGGGGGGAGTAGGGCCGCTGCGTAGAAGATCGCTGCAGGAGCTTTCGTCTCGATCCCTTTGAGCAAGGAGCCAAGCGGATCGGACTTGTCCACGTGGTCCTCCCAGCCAACGGGCAAGACGATGACGACCGCCGGCTCGAATCGGAACCGCGCGAACCGCTGGACCTGCGTAGTCCGCTGAACGTACAAGGGCAGGAAAGTTCCCACGACCTCGACTGTTGAGATGATGCCTTCGGCCGCGGAGCGTTGGGTGGTATCGAATTCGAAGGAGCGCTCCCATTCCTCTCCGGCCGCCAGCTCGATCGGTTCGTCAAAGGTGAGAAACTGCGTCTGCCGCTCGGAGCTAACGGTTCGTACCGTCCGGGTGATCTCGGCGTACTGGATGTGCATCCGGTTATTTTCCACGACCTCGTCTGGGAGGAGAAAGCGCTCCTCCACGGTATGGTGAGTTGGAATCTGGATCGGGTTCTTTCCGATGTTGCGCAGGCGGAAGGTGATGACGGCTTGTTCACCGCTGGTATAGATCGGTTTTTCGACCAGGACCGTGCCTTCCAAGAGAGTCTTTTCGATTCGCTTTTGAATGCATTGGGCCTTGAGGGCCTTTGTCTGTTCGCGCAGAAGTTTTTCCGGATACAACAGGGTCACGGCGTCCACAATGGCCTCAGCCTTGGCATAGTTTCCCTGGTCCAGGGCCGTCGTGGCTTCCTGAAGTTTGAGGACCATAAACTGGTCCACGCCTGCCAACTGCCGTGGCGTCAAGGCCGCGCCGGGCTGGCCCTGGGCACGGCCCGGAAGACAAAAGGGGATCGCAAAGAGAATGAGAAGAGCTACGAATTTGCTGCATCGCTTCATGGCGGCACCTGTGCAAAGGCTCATGGGTCCGGGCGGTCTTGGTTGCTATTCGACGGTTACGCTTTTTGCCAGGTTGCGCGGCTGGTCCACGTCGCAGCCGCGGATCACGGCGATATGATACGCCAACAGTTGCAGGGGGACAACCGTAAGAATCGCGGAGAAAATCTCTTCGGTCTTGGGCACGTAGATGATCGTGTCGGCATGGTCGCGGATCTGGGTGTCGCCTTCGGTGGCGATGGCGATAATGGTGCCAGAACGGGCCTTGATCTCCTGGATATTGGAGATCATTTTCTCGTACACGCGGCCCTGCACGGCGATGGCCACCGCCGGAAAGGTCCCGTCCACCAGTGCGATCGGCCCATGCTTCATTTCGCCGGCGCCATAGCCCTCCGCGTGAATGTAAGAGATCTCCTTGAGCTTGAGGGCTCCTTCGTAGGCGGTGGGGAAGTTGTAGCGCCGGCCGATGTACAGAAAGTTGCGGACATCCGAGTAGGCCTTGGCACAGCGCTGAATCGCCTTGTCGTTTTTCACCACCGCCTCCAGTCGAGCGGGGATTTGCCGCAGTTGGGCGACCAGTTGTTTCGCGCGCGTCGGCTTCAGTACGGCGCGCAGGCGCCCCAAGGCGATGGCGAGCATGAAGATTGCCGTCAACTGGGTGGTATAGGCCTTGGTAGAGGCGACCCCGATCTCAGGACCCGCGTGGGTGTACAGGACCGCGTCGGATTCCCGCGTGATGGAGCTGCCCACCACGTTGCAGATCGACAACACCCGCGCGCCGCGGGCCTTCGCCTCCTTGATTCCCATTAGCGTGTCGATGGTTTCGCCCGACTGAGACACGGCGATCACCAGGGTCCGGTCGGTCAGTACCGGGTCGCCATACCGGAACTCGCTGGACATGACCACGTCGGTGGGCAGACCGGCGAGTTCCTCCATGGCGTACTTGCCCACCAGCCCGGCGTGCCAGGCGGTGCCGCAAGAGATGAACACCACCCGGTCGATCCGTTTGAGCTGTGCCATGGAAATGCCGAGCCCCGGAAAGATGAAGGTGTCTTTGGACTTCGAGACGCGGCCGGCCAGGGTGTGCTTGATCGCCGCGGGCTGTTCGTAAATCTCCTTGAGCATGAAGTGCGGATAGCCGCTCTTTGCGGCCGACTCGATGTCCCATTGGATTCGGACCACGTCTTTCTTCGCCCGTTTGCCGTTGGTTCCCAGGACGTGAATATCGGTGTCGGTGATCGTTGCGATTTCCCGATTGTCCAGATAGATGATCTTGCGCGTATAGGGCAGGATTGCCGGAACATCGGATGCAAAGTAGTTGCCCCCGTCGCCCACGCCGATAACCAATGGGTTGTCGATCCGCAGCCCGACAATCTTTCCCGGTTCGTCGGCGCTGACCGCGGCGATGGCATAGCTGCCTTCCAGCTTTTTGACCGCGGCCCGAACCGCCGCGGTGAGGTCGCCTTTGTATGCGGCCTCGATCAGGTGGACGATAACTTCGGTGTCGGTATCAGACTTAAACGTATGTCCTTCGCGAATCAACTGGTCGCGCAACGCCACGTGGTTTTCGATGATCCCATTCTGGACCACGGCGATCCGGCGTTCGCAGCAGGTATGGGGATGGGCGTTGTGCTTGGTCGGCCGTCCGTGGGTGGCCCAGCGGGTATGGCCGATCCCGGTCGTTCCGGAGAAGGGAGCCCCGTGTACCGCCTTGCGCAAAGTCGCGAGTTTCCCCGCGACCTTGGAGACCTTTAGGCGGCCGTTCTGGAGGATCGCGCAACCGGCCGAATCGTAGCCGCGATATTCCAAACGCGCCAAGCCATCGAGAATCACCCCGAGAGCTTTCTGTTTGCCGGTGAAGCCTACAATGCCGCACATGTAGTTATGATCCCGTTGCGCTCATCCGATCGAGGCCTGCCAAGAGTCTACTCAGCAGGTTTCTTTTCGGCCTCGGGCTCATCGCCTGGGGCCGCGTCCTCCTGCTTGGTGTCGACTTCAGCTTCGGTCGACTCAACGGCGGGAGCTTCCTCGGCGACCGGCGCCGCCTGTTCGGTGGGCTCAACGGGCGCCGCGTCAGACGGTTCAGTCGCCACGGGTTCTTCTACAGCGGCCGGATCCGGACCGGCAGACTCGGCGGGCGCCGCTTCGGCCGATTCCTCACTACTGGGCTCGGCTTGTCCACTCTCCGCTTCGGTCTGTTCCATGGTGGCAGCGCTATGCAGAGACAGTCCGATTTTCCGTGCCGCGGACTCGACGCGGAGGATCTTGACCTCCACGGCTTGACCGACCTTGAGCAACTGGTCCGGGTTGGACACCTTTTGCTCGGAGATTTCGGAAATGTGGAGCAGGCCCTCCAGACCCTCTTCCAATTGGACGAAGACGCCGAAGCTGGTGATCTTGGTCACCTCGCCGCCGACGATATCGCCCGGTT
>JAJDCN010000014.1 GCA_029260815.1 Planctomycetota bacterium | reverse complement strand
CGGCTTGGTTGATCATCTCGGGCTCCATGCGCAACACTTCGGAGGCACCGGCTGTTGGATTCCCGTTATGGCCCTTGAAGGAGGCTAACATCTCCTCGTAGGCCTGATAGGAGTAGCTGGGCTGGACCAGGCTCGTCTTGGTTTGTTTCAGCCAAAGGCGTGCAACCGCCTGACCGGTTGTGGCCATAAAGTCGGCCCGGAGGTCCATCTGTTTGGTGTCCTGGATCTTGTTGCTGAACTCCACGTCGGCCATGAAAGCGAGTGCGATCAAGGAAATCATCAGGAGGATCGCCAGCGACATGATCAAGACGAGCGCACGGTCTTTTTGTCCGGCCTTGCGATGGAAGTTCCGGCCGATTGGCCGGGAGGGAACGGATCTTGGGGCCATTCTATCGTCTCCTAAATAACCTAGGAGGTTGGTTTCTCGGCTCCGGCCGCCCCTTTGGTGGGGCTAGATCTTTCCGCAAAGACGCCTTATTGTATAGCGCTGATCGGGGAAAGTCAATCGTAATTACACGTATTTTAAAATTCGAGGTCGGTCATGTGGAACAATCGTTTTGCTCGGAAAATTTTTATCTGACTCTATTTCAAAAAAAGACTCACAAAAAGCCTTTGAGATGATTGTATAGGGTAGTGGAATGAGTACTCTTGCGGGTGGTCGGGCTTAACAGCGGTCGGCCCGGCTACCCAAAAGAGTCGTCGAGCGACTCATAAGCGCTTAATGGAGATGTGCCATGGAATGGCCTCTGTAGGTTATGAAAAAACTCTGAAATGTACGCTGTAGGATTGTATCGCAGGATGAGGCGAAAGGACTTTAGCGGGGCTTGATAGAGGAGACGGATTCACGACTGGCCGGACGGGCTGCGCGCGGGGATCGTGAGGCGGTGGAGGAATTGGTGCGCCGCCACCACCAGGCGGTCTATGGCTTGGCACTTCGCTTATTGGGGGGAGATGAACATTCAGCCTGGGACGCGACACAGGAAGCGTTCCTGAGAGCTCTGGGCCGTTTGTCGACACTGAAAGGCAAGCGGAACTTTGGTGGCTGGGTCCGAAAGATCGCCGTGAACTTGTGCCTGGCCAAGTTCACGGAAGCCCAGCGCCTAAAACCCTCCGATCCCAACGTGCTCGCCCAAGACCACGCAGTGGACCAGCAGGGGCCGCAAGAACTCAATGAGACAGCCGAGCGAAAAGCTCTCCTGCAGGAAGCGCTCCAGGCGCTGGGCTCTGAGCAGCAGGCGATCCTTTTGCTGCGCTATCAGGAGGGGCTGCGCTACCGGCAGATTGCCCGGATGATGGGCATGCGCGAAGACCTGGCCCGCTATCACGCTTCGCAAGGCCGCGCGGCACTCAAGAAAAAGTTAGGCAAAGTTCTTGAGGAGGGTCACGACGATGAAGTGTAAACGCGTGATCACCTTCTTCGGCTCGCACCTTCCCGGCTCCGCCGCCGGTCGGCGCCTGCGAAGAGCCCAATTACATGCTACTGCCTGCGCGGGATGTGGGCCTCGGGTCAAGCAGATGCAACGAGATGACGAGCAATTTATCGAGTTGTTCGCACCCCCGGCAGCACCGGAAGGTTTGGTCCACAGCGTGGTGGTGGCCTGGTCCGAATCGCGTCAGGAAGGACCCGTGGCTTGGCCGCTGCGTCGCGTGGCGGTCTATGCAGCCCTGTTGTTGATCGCGTTCGGTGGGCTCTTCCTGGCTCTGCGACCGAGCGTTGAGGACGACGTGACAAAGATCGCCGCTTTCCGTGAAGCCGTGATCCAAGGAGACACCGGAAAAGTCAAAGAGATGCTCGGCGATGATCCGGAACTGGTACACCATCAGGATGCCCAGACGCGCAATATGCCGCTACATTGGGCAGTGGCCCACAACCAGGTCGCCGTCGTCGAGGTGCTGTTGAACAGCGCCGCACGTGTCAATGCGAAAGGGACTAAAGGGCAAACGCCACTGCACTTGGCCGCCGCCGAAGGTTTCTACGACATTGCGAAACTCCTGCTGGAGCATGGTGCCGATCCAACGGCCCGAAACGACGAAGGCCTAACACCGCTGCAACTCGCGATCCGCGGAAACCACCTGGACTTAATCGAACTGTTGAAGAAGGAGAAGAACAAAAACCGGTTCAAATGGGGAGAGTCGGCACGGACAGAGGATTCGAGCGAGGCCGTGAATCAAGACGAAGAGGAGGAACTTCCCGAATTTTTTATTGCGATTCGAGAGAACGATTGGGAAAGCTTCATTGACCTACTCGAGGCCGATCCAGGCCTTGCAAACCGAACGACCCCCACAGGCGAACATCCATTCCATTATGCCGCCAAACAGGTTCGATTCGACATGGTGGAGCATCTTTTGGACTTGGGCGCAGATATCAAGGGCAAGGGCTACTGGGGCCAGAGCCCGCTTCATTTTGTAAAAGATGAAGAGATGATCAAGTTTCTGCTGTCCCAAGGCGCCGACATCCATGCAAAAACCGTATGGGGTCACACCCCGGTCCTTTGTATGGTGTACTGCGAGAAGGATCTAAATGCCGCGAAAGCCTTGCTTTCAGCCGGTGCTGATGTGAACTCGAAGAACCAGTTCGGGATGACCATGCTTCAGGTTGCGATCCAATTTGGCTATGCGGACTTTGCGCTATTTCTACTTCAGCAGGATGGGATTGAGCTGGAACCCTCTCGCAATTCGAGTACCACCGCGTTGATCGGGGCCGCCAATGCGGGAAACCTGGTGGTAGTCAAAGCACTTCTCAAGGCCGGAGTCGATGTCCAAGGAAAGGCGAAGGCCTCGTCCTGGACGGCACTTCACGCGGCAGCCCGTGAAGGCCACGCAGAGATCGTCAAGCTTCTTTTGGAGCACGCCGCCGATCCAGATGTGCAACATAAAGAATGGGGAACGCCGTTCGATGTGGCTCTCGTTCAAGGGCACAAAAACGTTGCGGACCTGCTTCGCGATCATATGACCACGCCGGGGTTTGGCAAGGAATGGGCCCAAAATGTTCGTGACCTGCACGATGCGATCAAGGCGGAACAATGGGACGAGGCGATGGAGTGGATAGAAGCCGATCCAGCACTGGGTAACACCCGGCTACCGGATCGTGACACGCCCTTGGTCTTGGCGGTTCGATCGGGCCGAATCGATGCCGTTCGGTTCCTCCTTGCCCATGGAGCGAATGTCAACAAGGGCGGAAAGCGCCAGATATCCCCACTCATGGAAACAGCGATGAAAAGCCGAAACGAAATCGCCAAGTTGCTGCTGAAGCACGATGCGGACGCAAACCTGCGGGATGTAGACAGCCACGCGCCTTTGCACCACGCCGCCTTGCGAGGTAACCAGAAACTCGTGATCGCTCTTCTCGCCGCCGGCGCAGACGTGGAGGCCGCGGGTCACAAAGGACGAACCCCTTTGCACTTCGCGGCTGAGTTTGGACAGCCCGAAATCGTCCGGATCCTACTGGACGAAGGCGCGAAAATTGACGTTCTCGATTTTAATCGCCACACGCCCTTAGATTATGCCGAAACGAAAGGCTTTCCCAAAGCAGCCAAACTGCTGTATCAACACGAAAAAGAACAGCGCACGCAGAACGTGGACGATTTGGAATAGCAAACAACGCTTGACGCTCTTCTATGAGTTTGTTATTTTGAAGACACATTGCTTTTTTGGAGAAGACCCAATGCGACAGACAATCGCGATCCTGCTTGTGCTGACGGCTAGCATGGCTGTAGGTGGTTGTATCCAGAAGATGGCTCTTCAAGAGCTGGACGAGGATATCCCCGACGATGTGCTCAGTCAGTTCTCCAAAGAGCCGGGCCTTGTGGATGAGGGCTATGGCGATTTTCCCTTGCACATCCTTCCCCTTTGGAGTTTGCAAAAGGGACAAGTCATTCGGAACAAAGACAACTCCTTCTACGCGACTGAGCGGATAGATCTTCTCCCATTTGAGATCGCAGGATTCGGCCAAACGGCTTACTTCAACGACAGTGGGAAGCGTCTGCAATCAACGAGCGGCGGCGGCTTTGCTTGGGACCTGATGATGCATGGTTTTATGAGCAAGGACTATGCGCCCACAGGGGAAATTCTGCGAGAGACCGGAGATGTCTCTCTTTTCGTGATTTTGATACGGAGTTACTCGGAAAAGGTAAACGATGAAGGTGGGACCCCGTTGCGCGACCATGCCCATATTTCCTTCCTGGGAAGCTTGCTCTTGTTCAGCGGCACAAGCACGGACAGCTACGAAGAGGTTTCCGCAGAATTTGCATGGGGTCTTCTGGGCCTCAGCAAGGTAGAGGGGCACCGAACACTCAAGCTCTTCTTCATCCCGATTCCTTTGTAAATGGAGCCAGAGAACCCCTCTGTACTTCTAGCGATGGAGGCAGAGGCGTTTGTCGTTGGTTTCGCGCAGGGTCAGGGTCTGCCCGGTCTGTTCATAGATGGATACCTTACCTCCGGTGACCTGGACGACGAAGGTAGCATCGTCCCGATCGGGGAGGTTCACGCACAGTTTTCCACCCTCGCCCCCGGCGGGGGGATCGGCTCCCGCCGGGGGTGTGGTGTAGACAATCTTTATCCCGGCGACTCGGGCTGCTTCACGGGCCAGGTCGGTCAGGATGGCGCCCGCGCCGGCGTAGAGGATACCGGCTGCGGCGCACTGTTGAATGTCTTTTTCGGTGACAATGGTGCGCATGGTTTTGACCTATTACCTGATGTAAGAGGTTTCGCCTCCCTCTTCGAAATTTTCCTCTTCCTCTTCTCTTGGCCTTTGGCCCATCATCATCATTCGCATGAAGATGGCCTGACCCAAGCCCGTAATCTCGGTCACGTGCTTATCGGGGATGTGGATTTCTCCGATGACGGTATCGCCCTCGGCTCGGAGGAAGGCACCGATGCCTGATTTTCCGCCTTGTGCCATCTGACCGATGGCATCGATCATGCCGACCTCGTGCTTGCCCATGCCCAGGGGTTCGCCTAATTGGGCGACAAAGTGCGCCAGAACGCCGACCATGTCCACCAGCTTGATCACCTCTACGGCGAAGGCTCCATCGGGTTTGCTCCGGAACGCCCCTTGATACCACGGAGCCTTCGTAAAGGCCGCCTCGCCTTTCTTAATATTGTCTAGTACGGTGCGCATCCACTTGTCCGGCTCGCTGCCGAGGGTGGTCACGACAAAGCCGTCCATAGCCGCTGAGAGCATGGATTTTCCGGTGCCCTTGTCGAGCAGAGCGTTCATGATCGGCATTATTTGCTTTGCCATCTGAGCGCCTGCACCCGCGTCTGCTTTTTGGACAAGCTTAATGCCAAAGGCCTGTTTCCAAACGGTCACGCCTTTGTGCTCAAACGCTTTCTCGCGTTTGCTCAGTTCCATCTCGGCGCCCAGCATGCTCAGAAACTCATTGATACTCTTGAGGTTGTCGACTTCGAGCTTTTCGGATTCCGTCAGAAGCTTCGCGGCGTCCTTGGAGCCGATCAGGGCGATTACCGTTCCAAATCCGTTCGTACCGGCGCCCGGTGGAACGAGGCCGGTGGCATCTTCGCCTGTCATCAATGCGGAGACCGCTTTTGATTTCTCCATCAGATTCTTAAAGCCTTTGGCGTCGCCCACAACCCCTTGGAAAATATTCATGAAGTCGGCGCTGGCCGCGCCCACATGGGTACTCTCCGCGTAAATCGTTTCCGCCGGGAGCAGTTGCAGGGCTTTGAAATTGGATGCCTTGATCTTGGAGATTGCCTTGCCTAGCTCAGAGTTTTTGTCCGCGGAATATTCCAAGCCGAAGGTCAAGCCCTTCTTGTCCAACTGCAGAGCGATTGAGGCGTCTTCAGAACTCTCCAGAAGAGTCAACGCGGTCTTGCCGGCCATTTCCATAAACTGCTCAATGGAGGAGGGTTCCTTTTTCTCCTTGCCTTTGGCGTTCCCGTCCTTATTCCCGGCATTGGCGGCTTCCATAACGCTGGCCATCTGGGTCGCCTTTTTCAATTCATCGCGCAACTTCGCCCTATACAGCTTGTTGACCTGTTTTAGGTTGAAGGACGCCACGAGACTTCCGGACAATTTGGAACCTTCCATATGCGTCGGCTTTTTGGATCGAGTGTTGGATACAACCTTCATCACAAGCGGTCGGTCCTGGGAGAGGATTACCGTGCCGCCCGTCATCGAAAAGTGATAGGTGGTGTGCTCATTCTGTGCATACCACCACAGGCCATCCTTGTCGGGCCCTTCACCGGCCTTGGCTTTCTTGACAGTATTGGCCAGGAATTGGTCTTTGTCGCGGACCCGGAACAGGAGCACGGGTTGCTCATGCTTGTCCGGCTCGAAAAATGCTACCGCAAGCGGACCTTGCTGGACCAATAAAGTGGCCATGCCTTTGGGGAACAAGCTCGTATCCTTTAAGAGCTCGTTGCTGACGTTCTGCCAAGTCATCTGTGGGTTGAAGCGTTTGCCGAAGCCCGCGATTTGCTCACAGAATCCCTGGAAGGACGGGGTTTCTACCAGGATCAGGCAATCCGCCGGCAGCACCGCCCGCAGCCCCCCCGCACCGCCTCCCCCGGCTGTTGCCGTGCCCGGACCGGTCGCGGCGACAACAAACAAAATTGCAACGGTCAATAGCAGTCGATATGCATTCTTCATTCGATCTTCTCCACAGTGTGTTGTGTCTTGCGGTCAGTTAATCTTCTTTTTCGGATCCAAGGAGGCCTTTGATTTCATCCAGGACCTTCCCGTCGATCGTATCTCGGAGTTCTGGTGGGAGCTTATCTTTAAAAGGTTCCAAGACCTGCTTGAGAAACGCTTCGTTCCCTTTTAAAAAATCCGTCGCCTCCACCCGAGGGCTGGACAAGGACCCGGTCAGCCGAATCACACCCTTTTCAAGGAGTGGAGCAAACTTCCTCATGTTCTTTTCGATGATCGCGCCTTTTAGCCGAACAGTGAAGTCAATTTCGCGGTCGAAGCTGGTAGACCCACGCAGCGCTACGGACAGGTCATCACCGGAAAGGAACATTTCACCGGGGATGTGGACCGCTCCATGATGTACATTAAAATTCTGTTCGTAGTGCCCGAAGGCGATCTTACCAATTTCGGCTAGATTTGGAAGAGCTTTGAAATCGTGGGATTGGGCGACAAAGGGTGCGGCCAGCCCCAACTGTTTGGGAAAAACGCGCAGCAATTCGCTTAAGTCCAGCTCGCCTTTATCGACCGTGATCCAGCCTTTGCCATTGAGCTCCGTCTTGGCCCTTTCCAACGAGTAACCTCGGCCGCCGAATTCTACGCCGAAGGCAAGCGCTCCCGTCATCTCCACGGCCAAGCCTTCGTGGAAGCCGCTGGAGAGCAGGGGCATAGCCAAGTCTGCCGCTGCATTTGCCGACGAGTCCAGCTTGATATCGTTCCCGGCAAGGTGGACCGAGTAGGCCTGTTCCGGTTTCGTGGCGTCGAACTGCGCCTGGAGGATCTTGACCTCGCCGCCGTTGACCTTCAACACGGTGTTGGGGTCGATCACCAGTTGCCCGGTTTTGAGCGTACCCCCGACCACCGCCGCTGTCAGAGTCAACGCTTTGAGGCCCTGCACTTCGTTGGTATAACGCAGCTCCAGATCCTTGAAGACGATCCGCTGGATGTTCAGATCGAGGGTCTTTTTTTTCCGCTCTTCTTTCGGACTTGGCTTGATCAGCCGCTTCAGGACGTCGCTGAAGTTGTTGCCGTCTTTTTTGATAATGATGTCGAGATAGGCCCCGTCCATTTCGAGTTTTTCGATCTGGATGGGTCTGCCGAAGGCCGCACCGGCCAACTCGAACAGGTTGGCGCGGAGTTCGAAGCTCTCTACTTGGAGTTGTTGGGGATTGTGCGAATGGATGAAATCTTTGGGCTGCGCAACGGAAAATCCCTTGGCCACCACTCCGTCCAAAACGTTGACGCTGACACCCTCGAGCTTCACATCCCGACCGAGCATCTCGGTCATGGCCTCTTCGATCTCCCGAGTAAAGGCCTTGGTGGAAACCAGGGCCGGCAGGATCACGAGGACCGTCACGTGGGCAATCGCGACAAGGATCAGAAACTTGAGCGTTCTTTTGCGAGCCTTACTCATGTCTGCTCCGGCTTACAGGTAGGGTTTGAGATCCGCGTGCAGGCGCGGGATGACGACGGTGCGCAACCGCTTGCCGATTTCCTCGGCGTAGGCCGAAGCCGCTTCGGTAGCCTCCAGCACGTCTTCTTCCGCTCCCGTGATCGTCACAAACCCCTTTCCGCCCAGGCCTATGCCCAGGCCCATGCGGACGAGGTAAACCGTCGACCGCTTTGCCGCGATGTCCCCACACATGATCGTTGCGGCCACCGAAAGGGTTTCGACCATGCCAATCGCCTCGATTTGATCTTCTGCAACTTGTGACGCTCCATCGATCGCCCGAGCCACGTCCGGGTGCGCGTTGGGCAATTGCAGGCGATCAACCAGGTCTTCGCCGGCGATTGCGGCCCCGCGCTCCAGGGCGCTGGTCACGTCTTCCACCTCGCCGTGAACGAGGCTAACGTACTTGCCGGGACTGATGGGTTGGGATACCAACAGGTCGACCGCTGCCGTTTTAAGCATCCCGTCGGTGGACTCCAGGCCCGTGGCGATGCTGCGGTATTCCAGCAGGCCGATACACAGGTCAAAGTTTCCACCAACTTTCTTCCACCCGGTCATTTACATCATCTCCGGGGTGACTACCGTGCCGTCTTCCATTTCAATATTGTCCACGATCCCAACCACCGCAGACTGATACAGGGCATCGTTGTCGCCCAGGGTCAGCCGGGCCGCGCGGCCGACCGCCACGATAACCGCTTCGCCGATGCCTGCACCGATCACGTCGGCGGCCACCACCAGGTCGCTGGTGCTGTCGCCTTTTCCGTTAAAGGGTTTGACCAGCAGGAAGCGCAGGCCTTCCAGCTTGTCTTTTTTCTTGGTTGCCCAGACGTTGCCTACTACTTTTCCAACGTACATCCGAAGCTACTCTCCTGTTCCTTCGATAAGTCGTCCGTCTTCTGCCTCAATCTGATCGACAATCCCGGCCACCGCGGCCTCCACCGCAATGTCGTGTCCCATCCCGATGCAGGTCCGCGCCGCACGGCCGTAGGCGATGATGACGCGCTCGCCAATGCCCGCACCCACCGTGTCCGCTACCGTGACTAGATCGTGATCGGTGGGATGGTCCGCCAAGTTCTCCGGCCGGACCATCAGCAGACGAAACCCTTCCAAGGTTGGGACCTTTTGGGTCGCCCAGACTTCACCAACGACTTTGCCTACAAACATGATGGGGCCTCTAGCCGCCCTTGGCCTGGTTTGAGCGGCCACTGATGGCTTCGAGTGTTGCCAACGCCGCGCGGGCGCCTTCGCGGATATGGGACTCGGTGCCACCCAGGTACAATCGGCCAAAGGCCCCGAACGGCCGGACCTCCAGCAGGTTGACCGGTGAGGCTTTTTCCGCCTCGTTGGCCGCGATGTATGCGTAGCCCGCCGGATGGGTCTCCAGGATGTACAGCGTGTCGCCGCCCAGCAGCATGTTGCCGTGGCGCATCCGGTTGATCAGCATAGTCTGATAGTGGTCCACGTTGGTAATGATCTCACTGGAGACCACGCGTGGCTTCAGCCGGTCAGACTCCTCTTGCTCCATGTGCCGCAGGATGTTGCGTCCGCAGTCCATGACTTCCGCTTGACTCTCATCGTGGACCTCCAGCACGCCGAAAGCCCGCTCGACAATCTGCATCGCCGGCCGGACGTTGTTCGCCTTGAGGGCCACGTCGGTAATTCGGTTGATGGCGATACCCGGTGCGATTTCCACAAACAGCGAGGCTTGTCCGGCGATCGGCAGATACCCCTTGGCGGTGGTCGCTACGAACGAAGCCAGTTGCGGCTGCAGGGAGTCGACGAACGTGAAAGTACGAAGTTCAATACTCATTGCCTTTCTCCTGATCTGCGCCCGACGCGGCGAGGGACCAATACCCCATGCCGCGGTGGCGCGGGGACGAGGTGGCGCGGGTCGGGCTACGGTTCTGGGCGTCGACTAGGTCCCGGTGGTTTCCGCGCCGGGAAGAATGCCTTCCACTTCGCCGTGCGGCCGTGGAATGACGTGGACCGATACCAGTTCACCGACCCGCTTTGCGGCTGAAGCGCCCGCGTCGGTGGCGGCCTTGACCGCTCCGACCTCTCCGCGGACCATAACGGTCACGTATCCGCCACCGATCCGCTCTTTGCCGATCAGCGTAACCTTTGCGGCCTTGACCATGGCATCCGCCGCCTCGATCGATCCGACCAGGCCTCGGGTTTCAATCATGCCGAGGGCGATTCTACTCATGCGTTCGTCTCCTTCGTTCAGTGTGCTTGCACCCGCCGGTTGCGGACGCGGTTAACAGGTTTTCTGTTCTTATCCCGGGCAGATCCCGCCGATGGGGCAGGGCTGGCCCGGCGTCTCATGACAGCCGGTGGTCGAGATCATCCGCTGGATGTCCGTAGGTGTCAGTACCGGCTGATCGCCGCGCGATCCCTCGGCTCCCGGGATGCTGAAGGTGCGCTCCGGTGATCGGGCGGCCACGTAGGGACTTACGCAGCCCGTGGCCCCCGCGGAAATGCCGACAGGGGCCTGTTCCACGTGCACGTCGCGGAAGACCGGTCCGACGCGCGGGATCGTACCTTCGTTTTCAAAAAAGCCTTGCTTGAGGTAAGCCACGCGTTTGATGTTGATCAGGTTGCGCGGGTTCACGTTGTCGCTGGTGATGTTTCCGCCCCAGGACCCGCAACCCAGCGTCATCGAAGGGATCAGGTTCGTTGCGTAGCCCACTGCTCCCTGGCTGGTGGGGGCGTTGACCAAAATTCGGTGGGCCGGCTTCTTGAGAGCGAACTCCATGATCACATTCTCGTCGGTGGCATGAATGGCCAGCGTGTGCCCCTTGCCACCGAAGGTCAAAATCTCAATACACCGCAGGCAGCCGGATTGCCAATTCGCACAAGAATACCACGCGAGGATCGGCGTGAGGATCTCGTAGGAAATCGGATACTCGCGCCCAACATGGGTTTGCTTGGCCAGGAGTACCGTTGTGTCCTCGGGCACCTCGAAGCCCGCCATCCGGGCGATATCCCGGGGGTACAGGCCGACGATGTCCGGGTTCATGCGGCCGCCTTGGACCGCGATCTTTTCCAGCTTGGCAGTCTCCTCGGCGGAGCACCAGTGAGCGCCCTGCGCCTGCATTTCCCGCAAGAAGGCGTCCTCGATGGTTTCGTCTACGACAATGGCTTGTTCGGAAGCGCAGATGGTCGCGTTGTCAAAAGTCTGGCTAGAGATGAGCGCCCGCGCCGCGTGTTTGAGATCCGCGGAGCGGTCCACGTAGGCCGGTACATTGCCCGGACCCACGCCGTAGGCCGGCTTGCCCGAAGAATAGGCGGCGTTAACCAAGCCCGCGCCACCGGTGGCGAGGATGGCGTCGGTGGTTTTGTGCGTCATCAGTTCGTTGGTGCCGTCGAGCGTTGGGATCGTGAGGCATCCGATGATGCCTTCCGGCGCGCCGGCCGCTACGGCCGCCTCGTGGAGAATACGACAAGACTCGCCGATACAGCGAATCCCGCGAGGGTGGGGACTGATGACGATGGCGTTGCGGGCCTTGAGGGCGATGATGCACTTGAACATTGCCGTGGAGGTTGGGTTGGTGATGGGGACGATCCCGGCGATCACACCGATGGGCTCGGCGATCTCGTAAACGCCTTTGGCCTCGTCCTTGCCGATCACGCCGACGGTCTTGAGGTTGCGGATGTCTTCCCAAGTGCCGTCGGTCGAGAATTTGTTCTTCAGAATCTTGCTTTCGACCCGCCCAAAGCCGCTTTCTTCCACAGCCAGCCGGGCCAGGCTCTCGCTGGCGGCGGAGCCGGCCTGCACCATGGCAAAGACGATCTGGTCGATCTCTTCCTGGGAGAACTTTTCCAGGGTCTCCTGGGCCTTTTTCGCCCGGGCCAGCAGGTCGCGGACTTCCTGGATTGCCTGTAGGTCTTGATATTCGGACATGACGGTTTCTCGCGCTTAGAGTCCCAGGGCCTTCTTCACCGCCTTAAGCAGGTCTCGCTTGCCCGCGCGCGAAATTTCGCGGCCTGGCATACCGATCGTCGGCACGCTGCGGGCCAACCGACGCAATTGGGTCACCGTCATGGCTTCCACTTGGGCGGCCGTCGGCGCCGCGGCTCCGGTCGGAGAGCTTCCATCGGATTCGAGATCCCAGTTCACGACGCGGACCGCCGCCGGCAGGATGTTTTCCACTTCCGCGTGCGGTCGCGGGATCACGTGGAGGCTCACCAGCTCGCCCACGCGCTTGGCCGCGGTGGCGCCGGCATCGACTGCGGCCTTCACCGCGCCCACGTCGCCGCGGACGAAGATCGTGGTGTAGCCGCCCCCGATGTTTTCTTTGCCCGTCAGGGTGACTTTCGCGGCCTTGGTCGCCGCGTCGGCTGCCTCGATCACACCCACGTCGCCGCGGGTCTCGATCATTCCCAATGCGTTCATATACATCCGTTTGGCTCCTGGAGCGCTAGGGTGGTTGACAAGCTCCGCATCCTATCACAAGGCGGTTGCGTTTCAAGCCAATTTCAAAAGAATCTTCCGGGCGTCGCGCTCCGGTCAAGGCCTAACGGCTGGACGTAGCATGTGGAGCACGGACCTAGCTGGACTCCGCGCCACCGGTCGCAGAGCGCATCGAAAGCAAAGTGGAGTTGGCTTTACATTTAAGCACAGGCCTGGCGCGGTGCGGTGGTTAAAAGCATCGTTGCGACACGGTGCTGACCGCCTAGAAGGGGGTGGCGCGGCTCGATGTAAAGTCCGCGTTTAGTCGTCCTCTTCTACGCTCTTTTGGGGCGCCGGGTTGTCGCCCTTGGCGGGGGGTGGTGGAGCGGGGGCATCGTCTTCGGCATCGACCATCCGGCCAAGATAGTCGGGCAACTCCACTCCGGCCATCGCCGCGACATCCTGTAGCGGTGGCAGACTTTTAATGAGGCTCGAAGCGAAGTTGGCTGTGGCTGATCCCTTGCCATTGGAGGCTCCGCTGTCCCAGACGGTGATCTTATCGATCTTGAGATTCTTGATCGCTTCGACTTGCGTCTGAACGATTTGTTCGATCCGTTCGATCATCAGCAGGGTTGCCGCGGCTTTCGCGTCTCCCTTGCAACTCTCCACGAGCGAGAGGTAACCGGCGGCCTTGCTGTCGAGCACTTGACGGATACCCTTGGCTTCGGCTTCGTACTTCAACAAGACCGCGTCGGCCTCGCCTTTGGCTTCGCGGCGGATGCGTTCGGCTTCGGCCTCCGCGGAGATCTCGATCTTGCGCTTGTCAATTTCCTTTCGGACGACCTCCTCCGCATTGAGGCGCTCTTGCTCGGCGAGATACTGCGCCTTTTGGATCTCGGCTTCCGCCTGGCGCTTGGCCACCTCGCCCTTTTGGAGAGCACCGGCCTGTTTGGAAGCCAGCTCGGCGTTGTAATCGGCGATGTTGGCCTTGGCCGTGTTTTCTCCTTCAACCGCTTCGGCCTCCTGGTGTTGCACGTAGATGCGCCGATCGGCCTCGGCTTTCTTCTTGCCCTTATCAGCTTGGGCGATGTTTTCCGCGACGCGGATATCTTTCTCTCGAAGGGCTTCCGCCTCACCCACGGTCGCAGTAGTTTCCTGTTGTTGGACAAACACGCGCCGGTCGGCATCGGCCTTTTTCTTGCCCTTCTCTGCTTCCGCCACGTTTTCCGCCACGCGGATGTCGCGCTCGCGGACCGCCGCGGATTCGCCGATGGCTCCGTGTCGCACCTGCTCGGCCACCTCGACCTTGGCCTTGTTGATGGCCTCGGCGGCGGCCTTCTTTCCGATCGACTCGATGTAGTCGGACTCGTCGGTAATGTCGGTGATATTTACGTTGATAAGGTACAGGCCGATCTTGTTGAGCTCTGGCTCCACATTCTTGCGGATGGACGCGAGGAAGCTTTCACGGTCCTGGTTGATCTGCTCGATGGTGAGGGAGGCGACAGTCAGACGTAGCTGGCCGAAGATGATCTCCCGGGCCATGCCCTCGATTTCGGTGAAGTTCAGCACTAGCAGCCGCTCGGCGGCGTTCTGCATGATCGCCGGGTCGGTGGAGATGCCCACCGTAAAGGTGGAAGGCACGTGGATGCGGATATTCTGCATGGACAACGCGTTCTGCAGCGGGATGTTGATGGTCATCGGTGTCAGGCTGAGGAAGGCGTAGTCCTGGATGAGCGGCCAGACCAACGTGCCGCCGCCGTGGATGCAGCGGGCGGATTCACCGGTGCCGACCTTTCCGTAAATCACCAGAATTCGATCCGAGGGGCATCTCTTGTAACGGCTCGACAGATAGATCATCGTGAAGACGACCAGCACGATGAAGACAGCAATCGCGACCATCCAATACGACATCAGTTTTCTCCTACTCCGAGCTTTCTTGTTTTAGCGGTACTATGTTTTAGAGGCTTTTTACGACAAGCACGTTGCCGCTGACCACTTTTACGACTTTGATTCTGGCGTCACTGGGGATTTCCGATTCGTCCTCACTGATGGCGTCATAGACCTTCAAGTGGCCCTGGACCGTCACGCGGACCTTGCCGGTTTCGCCCTTGGGAATCGTAAGATAAACAGTTCCTTCTCCGCCGATGGCGCGCTCAAGATTTATTGTCCCGCTGTGCTGCAGTCGCATAAACAAACTAAACAGCCAGCCAATCACCGACGCTGAACCGAACCCTGCGGCCAATCCGCCGGCAACCGCCCAACCGGAATCGAGCCCGCTACCTCGGCTGAGCGCCAAGCCCACATATCCGAACATCATGACGAATGCCGTCAGACCCTGTACGGAGAGGATTCGGAAGCTGGCATCCGCATCGGCCGCCTGTTCAGCCGCGTCGCCGATGTCAAAATCGTCGTGATCGCCGCCGTCCAAATCGTTGTCGAGGCCCCCGATGACCAGGAGTGCCGTGCGGATGACAAAAACGATGCTGCCGAGCGCCGCACAGACGGCAAACACCTGCTCAACAGGCTGCATATCCTGAAACCACTCGGGCATCGTTTTTCCTCCTTGCCGATTAAAATCTTACCGCGACAGAATACCTCGACCCGTTTGTCCGGGTCAACAACAATCCCAGTATAGATACGGGTTTTAGGCCGGACCAGCACATCTTTGGCAACGATTGAGCCGGCCGTCTGTGGCAGCGAAGTTCTCTAGCGTGGGAGCACCCGAATGAGAATGCATCCGCAAAGCGAAAGGCATGGCGATATGAAATAACATTATTTGGCTAGGACATACGATAGATAGGTAAGCAAACTCGGCGCTTTCCTAACGCAATCGTGGGAAATCCAAATCAACATCCAATTCTCCGGGCAAGGCGGATCGCATGGATGGGGTGGGCCTTATCTTGATTTGCAAGAGCCCAGCCTAGGACTCGCTCTACAGATGAAGTTTTGCTATATGTAAAACAACAAAAAAATGAGAAAAACCGCTTGACCGATTGGCTGGCGCGTGGTATTGTAATGATTGTTCTAAATAACGCACTTGCAAATGGTGAACGATCTAAATAAGTTTAGGTATGAAAATAGTGACCAAATGTTTTCTATCGATGCTTGCGATTCCTGTCTCATCTTGTGCTCATCTTCGCGCAGAAGCAATTCCTTTGAAATCCCAGGATTTTATATTATACCGTCCGTTTCAAAACACAAGGCTTAAACGGCAAATGGTTGACAGCGTTGAGATCTGAAAGTGATCTCAGGAGGGAATTTGTCATGAGGAAAATCGTTACACTTGCCGGGATGTTCGCCCTCCCGGTCCTCGTCGGAATCTTCTCTGCGTCCGCTCAAGCGGGCGACCTTTCGTACACCATCGAACTATCGGATGTCGGGACCGCCATCGACGGAGCCGTTTTTGAAGGAATCACAGGCGGCGAAGATGTTGGTGGACTGGGCCCTTTCATACTTGGTCAGGACGCCTCCGGTACATCCGTCTCTGACGCCGGTGACGTGAACGGAGACGGCATTGCAGACTTTCTGATCGCTGCGCCGAGGGTTGACATTGCCGGCTCGAATTCCCTGAATCGGCACGGTCAAGTCTACTTGGTTTATGGTGAGGCCGGCGGATCCTCGCTAAGTGGTACGATCGATCTCTCGGATGTAGGAACGACCATCGCGGGTGCCGTGTTGAGCGGCGTGGATGTAACAGATGAAGCCGGGCGGGTGGTTTCCAGCGCCGGCGACGTAAACGGAGACGGTGTGGGCGACCTGCTCATCGGCTCGAGTATCGGCTCCTACCTGATCTACGGCGACAGCTCCACACCCCTGAGCGGGACCATCGACTTGGCTGATGTGGGGTCTACCGTCGGAGGCGCCTTTTTCGACGGGCTGGGCCAAGGGGCGGTTTCTAACGCGGGAGACATTAACGGAGACGGTGTAGGCGACCTGCTCATTGGCGAGGTGCTTAACAATAAGGCCCATCTGATTTATGGACAGACCGGTCCGGCGGCTCTATCGGGTACGATTACCGAGGCCGATCTGGGTGTCTCCGTGGATGGGGTAACCTTTAATGGCGCCGCGAGCGGCAACCGAACAGGATGGTCTGTCTCGGCGGCCGGTGACATCGATGGAAACGGCATCGACGATCTTGTCGTGAGCGCCCCCTGGGCCGATCCGGATGGAAAATTTAATGCGGGAAGCGTCTACTTGGTTTACGGTCAGGATGGGGCTGGCGCGCTATCCGGCGCACTTGAGTTGTCCGATATCGGTGGTAGCGTGTCTGGCGCCGTCTTCAACGGTATTACCGGTGGCATTGACGGGCCTTTCAATCAACCAGGAGATCAGGTTGGCAACTCGTTGGCGAATGTGGGAGATGTCAACGCCGATGGCCTCGATGATTTTTTGATTGGCGCCCCCCGCGTATTCGGTGCGACTGGTGCCTCCTATCTGATTTTCGGCCAGGACGGTCTTGATGTGCTCTCCGGTACGTTTGATCTGGCGGATCTTGGTACCACGCTCGAAGGGATTGCTTTCGCCGGTTTGGGCGGGGGCGGAAACAACCAATTCGGAGAGTGGGTCTCCGGTGCCGGCGATGTCAACGGTGACGGCGTTGCCGATCTTCTAATCGGAGCCCCAGGCGCCTCTGGTGTAGGCCAGGCCTACCTAATCCTTGGCTCGTCGAGTTTGACGAGTGGGATGTTCAGTATCGGCAGTTTCAGTGAGCGGGTGACTTTTAACGGAATCGCAGGCGACGATCGCAGCGGTTTTTCCGTCTCTGGCGCCGGCGACGTGAACAGCGACGGTTTTGACGATATTCTGATCGGCGCGCCCGGCGCGGATCCGGGCGGTAAGCTTGAAGCCGGCAAATCTTTCCTGGTTTTTGGCGGCGCCGTTGTCCCCGAGCCAGCAACGATCGTGTTGGCGAGCTTAGGCCTGATGAGCTTGGCCGGTGTTCGGAAGCGGCGCGGTAAGGTTCCCGGCAATAAACCAGTCCGATAGGCAACTTCTCTATATGTAAAAAGACAGAAAAAGAAAAAAGACATTGACGAATATGCCTGCGCATAATGTTGTACTAGGTGTTCTAAAATAGAGTGGGGAATGGTGAACATGGGAAATTGTTTGGGGATAAAGTAATGGTCAAGCGCCTACTGACAACACTTTCGATTCTATCCTTCCTGTTATTCTTTTTCACAAACGCACACGCCGGAGTTTTAACCGGCACGATCGATCTCTCCGACGTAGGCACCACGGTCGAAGGTGTAACCTTCAACGGCTTGGATGTGGCGGTGCAGCAGTCAGGCTGGTCTGTCTCCGATGCTGGTGACGTCAACGGTGATGGAATTGATGATCTGCTGATCGGCGCTCAAAGTACAGACGTGGGGGCGTTGGAAAATGCGGGGGCCGTCTACCTGATTTACGGAACCAGCGGAGTCTCTGAGTTGTCCGGAAGCCTTGACTTGTCCACGGTGGGAGTATCCGTGGCGGGCGCGGTTTTCAAAGGTATCGATGAATTCGACAGTGCTGGCCGGGCCGTGTCGGGTGCTGGTGATATCAACAACGATGGATTGGCCGACCTGATTATCGCAGCCTACCGCGGTGATCCAAACGGAGCAGAATCCGGCGAAGCGTATTTGATTTATGGGCAAAGTGGAGTGGCAACCCTGTCAGGCGAGTTCGATTTGGCCGATGCAGGAACGTCGCTAGCCGGTGTTACCTTTAACGGTATCGCAAGCAGCCACTTTGCAGGCCAGTCGGTGTCCGGTGCGGGTGATATCAACGGAGATGGCATCGACGACCTGCTGATTGGTGCAAATCAACCGGGAGTACCCTTGCCTCAAGGCGGGGCGATTCCAACGGGCCCGGGACAAACCTACTTGGTGTATGGTCAGTCGGGGCCAAGTACCTTGTCCGGAACAATCGAGTTGGCCGATGTTGGTTCAACCGTTTCAGGAGTTACTTTCAATGGCATCAACGACGATGATGAAGCTGGATTTTCCGTTTCAAATGCGGGAGATATCAATGGTGATAATGTTGATGATTTGCTAATTGGAGCGATTGCTCTCAATTCCACGCACCGGGAGAACCAAGAAGTTTACTTGGTTTATGGCCAGGCTGGAGCTGGCGCCTTATCGGGTTCATTGGATTTGGCCAACTTAGGAACTACGCTAGATGGAGTAATGTTCAGTAACACTTCTCTAGGTGGGCTTGGCTGGGCGGTCTCCAATGCGGGTGACTTCAACGGCGACGGTATCGATGATCTTCTAATCAGCATGCGTGGGGCAAATCCCAATGGTAACAACGATGCCGGTCAGACGGCATTAATTTATGGAAAGAGCGGGGGACTGGCTCTAACCGGACAGCTTGACTTGGCAGATATCGGAACTACGATCGATGGCGTTTTATTCAATGGCATCGCGGAGTTAGATCTTTCCAGTGTTGGTATTTCAGGTGCGGGTGACGTAAATGGCGACGGAATCGATGACATCTTGATCGGAGCCTCTTGGGCCGACCCGAATGGAAATAGCAAAGCCGGGGAGAGCTACCTCGTCTACGGCCAATCCGGAGCCTCGGCTTTGTCCGGAGTCATCAACCTGAGCGAACAGGGGGTTACTTACCAGGGAGCTCGCCTTAATGGAATCGCACCCGATGATAACTCTGGGTTCGCTGTGTCCAATGTCGGCGATCTTAATAATGACGGGATTGATGACTTCGCCATCGGCGCACCCAATGCAGATCCCGGTGGCACTCTTTTCGCTGGACAGACCTATGTGATTTATGGTCAGGCCGGAGCGCTTCCTCCACCGATCCCCGAGCCGGGAACGATCATACTGACCGGCTTGGGCCTGTTGGGTTTAGCTGGTATTCGCAAGCGACGAAATAAGCAGGCGGCCTAGTAGCTTTGAACGTCTTGGGTGAGTTGAGATAAGACAAACTGCTCGAATGCTGCGGCTGGGTTGGCACCGGTGGTTTTGAGAGCAGCGTCCAGATGGACGAGGGCGTCGAGGAGGGCAGCGAGGTCGGTGTCGGTCCATTTCTTTGCGCGGCTGATGGCATTTTCGTATTGAAAATCCTGCTGGAACTTCAACAGTTTCATGATCTCGGCCTTCGGCGAGCGCGCGCTCAGCGCGCGACGCAGGTTCCAAAGCTTGCGCAGCTCCGTGCGCCAGGTGCCCAGCGCGATGAGCGTAATGGCGACGGGATCGGCCACGGGGGCGCCACCGCGGTCGACGAAGCCCCGTTCGTAGAGTAGTCGTACAGCCTTGAGCGTTCCCGCCAAATCCCTGGCGAAAAACCGCTCGGTTGCATGGTAGATCGATCCGCGGATGTCATGGCCCGCGAGTGCGGCGATGTCTTCCTCGCGAATCTGCGAGCGGGTGTCCACGTAGAGCGCCAGCTTGGTCAGCTCGCCTTCGATTTTGCCCAGGTCGCGACCGGTCATCAAGTTGAGGGCATGGGCGGCCGGCTGGGCCAGCTTCTTGCCGTGGGCACTCTTGGCGCGCGTCACGGTCCACGTGGCCAAGGGCGTGTCGTAGTCGGGCGCGTTGGCCTGCCAGGGTGGCGGGCTGTCGAATGGGGCGTTGCAGGCGACCGCCGTAACGGTCCCGGCTTCGGTGATCGCTTTGGTGGGGCGAAAGTTCGCCAGCTCCAGCACAAGAATGTTTTGCTTGGACGGGTGGGCGACATAGCGGGTGAAGACGTCTTTGTACTGCGCGTAGAACGGGTCCGCGTCGTGAACCACCGCCAACTGTCGCCCGCCGAAGAGGCTGGCTGAGCGGAGGGTGTCCAACACTGCTGCGGGCTCCAGCCGGTTACTCTCGGATTTATTGTGCTGCGGGTGAAAGGTTTGGATCGTATAGATGGTCTTCGTGGTTTTTTCAAAATGCGCGTGAATCGCCTCCACGCATTCGTCCTTCAGCAACCGCTCTGTGCCGGTCAGGACATAGACCGTGGCAGGGCTGCCCTTTTTTAGATAGGTGGCGAGTTCCTCGAACTTCATGAGTCTGGCCCTATGTCGCCTTGCAAATGGCAGATGTCGTTCAGGTGAATCACCTTCGCCTCGTCGCCGATGAAGCGGATTTCGTTCACCGCCAAGTTGTTCTGTTTGATCGCCTTTCGGAAGCGACCGATCGGGATTTTGAGGGTTTGGCACAGAATCAGCCGATTGAGGGTCTTGTGTGCGACGACGGCAATGGTCTGGCCACGGTGTTTTTGCACCAGGGCGGTGATCGCCGAGAAGGCGCGTTTGGCCACCTCCCGGGGGGTATCGCCATCCGGCGGGCGGACGTCGGTGGGGTCATCCATCCATTGCCCATAGAGTTCCGGGTCCCGCGCGGCAATCTGTGGGTAAGATAGCCCTTCCCATTGCCCGTAATCGATCTCTCGCAAATCTTCGACGACGATCGGCTTCAGCCCGTCGTGATGGCGCGCGATCGCTTGAGCCGTGAGGGCGGATCGTTGTAGAGGCGTGCAATAGATGGCGTCCACCCGGCGCCCGGCCAGCGCGCGCGCCAGGCATTCGGTTTTCTCCAACCCTTCCGGCAGAAGCGCCACGTCGGTTGAACCGCACAGCTGGTTCTCTTGCGTATTCCAGACAGACTGGGCGTGGCGGATCAGTAGTATGGTAGTGGTCTGCGGGGCGTTCATGTGGGCATCCGCGTAAGGGTCCAGGCGTTTCCTTCGAGTAACAGAGCATAACGTCCGTTCATCTGTTTGCCGTCCAGCGTGAACAGCACATGGTCCTCCGTATACTCGGTGATCGCCAGGGTCCCCGCGTCCCAGATTCGTACGCTTCCACGGCCGCCGGAGAGCTCACCTTCGTAGGTAAGATAGGTTGATCGGTGATCGCCGATGCGGGCGGCAGTATGTTCCGGTCCGTCAGGTGGCTCTGGGATTTGCCAAGTGGCCAGGGCCTCGCCGGATTCCAGCATCAGATCGTAGTGAGTGCCGGTCGAGTTGGCGTGTTGTTGGACGACGAATCGGGCCACGGTGCGTCTCCTAGGAACCGTCGGCGTCCGCATTGATATACAAGGCAATGTCCAGCGCGGGGGCCGAATGGGTCAACGCGCCCACCGAGATCCGGTCCACGCCGGTCTCGGCGATTCCACCGACGGTCTTGAGGCTGACGTTTCCTGAGGCCTCCAGTAGGATATCCGGCGCGCGCGTGTCGCGCATTTGGACGGCCTCTTTCATCATTGACGCGGTCATATTGTCGAGCAGGATCAGGTCCGGTCCCGCGTCAAGTGCGTCCTTGAGCTGATCCATATCGCTGACTTCGACCTGAATTTGGATATCTTTCTTCAGTCCGTCCCGGGCCGCGGAGATGGCTTGGTTTATCGAGGCCTCGTCGGGTCTGGCCAGTGCGAGGTGATTGTCCTTGATCAGCACCATGTCGTGTAGGCCGAGCCGGTGGTTGTATCCGCCGCCAGCCGCGACCGCATACTTTTGGGCCAGGCGCAGGCCCGGTGTCGTCTTTCGCGTGTCCATGATTTTCGCGGGAGAGCCGTAGACCCGCTCCACGTAGCGAGCGGTCAAGGTTGCGATCCCGGAGAGGTGTTGCAGGAAGTTGAGCGCCGGCCGCTCGGCGGCCAACAGGCTGCGGGCTGGCCCCTCCAGACGGACGATTTCGGAGCCCACGTCGATACTGAAGGAGTCTTGGGCCAGTGCGTTGAAGCGAATCCTCCGGTCGACCTTGGCGCACACCGCGCGCGCAAAGGCGATGCCCGCCAGAACGCCCGGTTGTTTGGCGACGATTTGCGCGGTGCAGACAAGATCTTCGGGCACTACCGACGCGGATGTAATGTCCCCGGAGCCCAGATCCTCCTCCACGGCCTGCGCTGCAAGTTGCTGAATGTATCGCGTATCAAGCGTGGGACCCATCAGATCCTCTTTAACGGGTGGGAAACACTTACTGTACCCCATTCTGTGCGGGATTGGAACTTGTTTTTGATCTGGACGTCGTGCTTGCGCGTAGCGATGTTCTCTGCTAGAATAACGCCATCTCACGCGTCGGGGCGTGGCGCAGTTTGGTAGCGCGCTTGACTGGGGGTCAAGAGGTCGCTGGTTCAAATCCAGTCGCTCCGACCATTCTTCTTTCTTGTCGGTGTTTGTCTTTCGCTCTTCATCTTTGTCACCGTTTGGCTTTGTGGCCGATTGGTGGGCTCCATTCGCTATGTCGTCTCTCTCCTGTACTTTGTCAGTATTTGTCCGTGAATCGCTCGGTTTGTCGGGCGGAGGTGTCGATTTTGGTGTCGATCTTGGAGGCGCGAGTTCCGCCACTGAATCGGTCGCATCGGTTCCGGTTTGCTGTTTCGCCTTCTCCTCCGCACGGTTGTCCAGGGGCAAAGCCGGCAATACGTTCAGGGCACCATGTACGTCGAGCTGTTGTGGATCGGTATAGACGTTCATCGTCAAGTCGATGCAGCTGTGTCGCATTGCTGATTGCGCGACTCGGGGAGTCACGCCGCCTTTACTCAGGTGTGTCCCAAAAGTAGTTCGCATGGCGTGGACGTCAACAGTACGGCCTTGTCCATCAATCTTGGGGATCCCCGCAGCTTTCATGTCCCGGTTAAGGATCCTAACCAGCCCAGTCGGAACATAAAACAGCGGCGTAGCCGGTGGTAGACGCGCCGGTAGCGATTCACCAGAAGCACGACTCTCTTTTCTGAGGTATTCCAGCTTTTTCGTAAGCCACAAGGTCAAGTCCTGCACCAAGTCGTCCCTGATAAAGATATAGGAACCCTTCTGATTCTTCTCATCTCGGGCATGCAAAATAACGTAAGCCCGCGGCGCATCCAGTACTAGTTGGTCCACCGTCAGTGATGCCAACTCCCCTTTGCGTAGACCGGTCAACACCAGCGTTTTGTAGATCAAGGCACGCTCATGGCCTAGTCGCTCCAACCGATCGCGCGTTTTGGGCTTCACATTAGCGTCCAGTTGACCTTTGCGTTCTCCTCGGCGGATGGTTTGTGCCTCTTGCAAAGGCCTGGTCCTGGCCACCGCCAGAAGACGTTCCAGTTCTGGCTCGGTCAGCGATCTCCGGACCCGCCGCCGGTCGATATTTTCATTGGCCTTGGGCACCCTCTCCAGCGGGTTGTGAAGCATTCGACTTGTCGATACGCACCAGTGACAGAACGCAACCAGTGCACCACGGTATCCGTTCCGGCTCCGTGCCGACATAGCCTCTTCAGATCGTGCTAAGAGCCAATGCTCCAGAACTTCGCGATCCAGGTCGCTCAGCTTCTTGAAGGCGCACTCATCCGCAAGTAGGATCAGATATCGCTTCACATTCTCACGATGCAACCGGGTGGCCTCCTTCGTTTTCAGGTAATCGATGTAGGCATCAAAATGTTGGCGGATCGGGACAATCTGGTGATCAGCAATCCGATCCTCTGCCGCACTCAGAACACCACTTCGGACCTGCTCTGCTCGTTTCGTCCATTCCGTCAACTTGGTGCGAGCCGCTTGTTCATCGCGGCAACCGGTGGGTCTTGTTACCAAAAAGTTGTTTCCATCACGATACTTCGCTGTGTATGTTCCGGCCTTCAGGATCACCTTTGTGCCATCGGCAGTGAGAGGAGCTGTGTGACGTTTGCCCTTACCATCGGTCCACTGCGCAACCCTCTTGCCCTTCCGCGTAACAATCTCTGCCCTTGCCGGCAGGGGGTTCGTGTGCGTTCGTTTGTATACGGTTGCCATGTTATGTTCTGTTTCGGCCCTGTTGAAATATATTCTCGAAACACTCAGCAAGAGCGTGTCGCAACATATCTGCCATGGTGGGACCTGCTTTGCTTTCCCAGTGAGAACCCCTACACGTTTGTTTAACAGTTAGCAAGGGCAGTTTTCAGACTTTCCGTCTCCTAAGAACGCCAACTGCAAATCACCCGTGAACCTCCTATTTTGCTGCGTTGCATCAAAGGCCGCCAAGCAATCCGGCGTTGGCCGCCTTCTCGACTTAATGACGCTTAGGAGCATTAGGCAGTTTCCACATCCAATGACCATCTGATCCAACACCGCCAACGCGGACGGAGGTGACACCAAGCATGCGCTTGGCTCGATCCAACGTACTGTTTGAAATTTCTTCCTCTTCGGCGCGTGCGTATACAGCGGAAGCTGCTACTGGACCGGAAGCCAAGACACCCAACAGCCAGTCCTTCGCGTTACCAACGGCGGGACCAGTCCCGCGTTGATTGGCTGATCCCGTATGCCCGCTCAGTAGGTCATCTACTGATGCAATAACGGGCTGCGGCTCCCACACCACATGCGGTTTTCCATCATCTTCGGAGCTGGAGAGGCAAAAAGCCAACCCGGCCCCGTCGTTTCCTAAGTTGTTCTTGATCGGCAGAAGCAACCTTCGTTCGCCAGACGGGTCTTGTTTGTCTCGCCCAACCGCGTAAGCCGCACGAGCTGCGGCGACAAAAGCCAAGGATCCCATCGTGCGGTAGATAGCTGGGCCTTCGGCTTTCCTTAGATGGCTGACAGCGACGACCGCAACATTGTATTTTGCCGCGGCCTCAGATAAGGGAGCCAGAAGGCCGCGGACTTCGGCGTTCCTATGTGAATCTGTTGCGCCGAGATACGCAGTAATCGGATCGACGATTACCAACTTACAATCGGGCATGTCGCCTATGGCCATCTCCAGCTTCGGCAGATCCTCGGAAAAATTGAAACTGTGTTGCATGCCACCTTCGGATAGCGGAAGTATTACGGCTGTCACTGCTTCGATTCTGGAGACATCCGCACCAGCAGCGTCTAGCCGGGGGCGGACGGTGTCGTTCAAATTATCCTCGGCGGACAGAAGAATGACTCCGCCCGGCTTAGCACCCGCTCCATCTGGCCAATCGGAACCGGTTGAGACACGCGCGGCCAGGTCAAGCGTCAAAATGCTTTTTCCCAACCCCGGGTCTCCAACCAAAAGCGTGAGCTTCCCCAGTGGAATCCGGCCCGGCCATAACCATCGAACGGGTTGAGGCTCTACATCGGCCAAGGATTTCATTATTGCGGCACCAGACAATTCAGTCCTGCGGCCGCGTGCGGCCTGGGCGATCAGCTTAAGCTGTTCCTCTGGATCGTAGGAATCCCATGCTCTGCTGGCATTACCGTTCATCGACCACCCCCACGGCGACAGGGAGGACATCCATTCGCGATCCAGTTTTCGATTTCGGCGCGATTCCAGCGCGACAATCGACCGACCTTGAGTTTGTTCGGCATCGCTCCGCTGTCTACAAGTCGATATACTAAACGCCATCCGCACCCCAGCATCTGCGCGACAGCGTGAACGTCCACCAGGAGTGGATCTGGAGTAGGGGTAGATTCCTTATTCATCGAGTACCTCCTTTTATAGGCATCATCCGCCCCGTGTTACCGCCAGCACCGACAACGCGGCAAATATGCGACGCGCGCTTGCGGCCTCCGTCACTCACATTGATCATGGCGACCAATTGTCCTGAGGCTGACTCCCCGGGGGTGTTGAAGATGTCGTTAGTGCCGTTCGAGTGGATCATGTCAAACTCTTTATGGAGCCCTGCCCCCGTGTGCGTGTGGCGAGCTAACGTTGCCCGCGTGTGTCCTCAATATACACCGGGTCTTTACGGACAAACTTTCAGGGTGATTTGTCGGGGCCAAATCGAAAAGTGAGCGCGCAGAAAGGCCCAATAGACAGGGATTGTCGAGTTTGAAAAAAAAGTCAGTTTTCTTAGAAAAGTCTTGGGGGTGGCTGATTTGTCGGGTTTGTCGGGTGAATCGGCCGGTTTCCTATGCTCGGTTCTCCCGCTGCTGCTGCCATCGCTGGAAGTTCTCCAGGTCCTTCACGCTGATTTCCTCACCCTCGCAGAAATCCGCGCGGGAGATGTTCGATTCGCTTGCCCTTTCCCACCGCTCAAGAATACGGCGGCGGCGTTTTTCTTCCTTGGCCGAAAGCTTCTTGCGGCCCCTGGTCCGAGCTCGTGGTTTGCCAGATAACTTGTCTGCGCCCGTCAGGTTCAGGACGCCTTCTTGGAAGGCACGAGAAATGTTTTCGAGTGGGGTCGATACGTCTTTCAGGTTCGTCACCTCGACGCGTACCGGCTCGGAATCCGAGTTGATGATCTTCACCGATTCCACATAGCCCTCACCATTTACCACTGGACGCGATACTCCAGGCACAAACGTGAGCGGTGGGGGAAGTTTATCCACGCCAGGCACGCCAGGTGTTCTCAAGAAATCCTGCAGGTAGTCTATCTCTCCGCGTGCGATCTCTTGCGCGGCCTCTTCACCGTATTCGGTTAAGCGCCAGGCTTGCTTATCGCCACTCGACGCAACATAGACGTTGCCAGGCTGATAATGCTCGCCCCACAAGACCCATGCCTCTTTCAGAGCCGGCTCCAGGGCTTGGGCAAGGCCATCCCGTCCAAAAAAGCGAAAACGAACAGCGACGGCCTGCTTGTCTCCGACGCCGCAGAGAAGAAAAGGTACTTTAAGCTCTACTAACCCGCCGGTGACCAGAAGCCCCAGAGCTTGCTCTTGAGTATGGGACAGGTCGGGCCGATTGATCCACGTCTTTGGAATCGTCGGCAGCAGGTCGATTGCCACCTGAACGACTACATCGCTTGGTGGTGTGAAGTCCACGGGTTTCTTCTTGCGATCTTTCATAGCCCCAGCCGTTCGGCCACGTCCTCGTATATGAGGGTTCCTCGGAGTAGAGCTTCTCCAATTCACGGCGAGCAGGGCTTCCTTGACCAAGGTCCTCATACACACAGGCCTGCTCGTATCGAATGGCCCGCAGCAGGCCTTCGTCGTGATCCTTCTTCATGCCCCTTTACTCGATCTGAACGCGCCCCGTCAGGCCCAAGTCCTCGAGTATCTGTTTAAGATCGGTTTCGAAGGTCTGGGCGAGCTGGCCGTCGACTGTTGCCGAGAACTCGATGCCGATCTTAACGTCTGAACCGTTTCGTAGCTTCGGGAGAACCTTGGTCCCCAGCCGATTCCAGATTTCTGGAGGCACGTCACCCGAAATACGGAATGTCCGTGTTTCTACGCCGGGCGTGGGTTGGGGCTCCGGTTGGGGGCCAGGCCCAGGAGGTGGTTCGGGTCCTGGTCCCGGGGGGGGCTCAGGCCCTGGTTCCGGCGTTGCCTTCAACGCCGTGGCCTTTGTCTTCAGGAGAAGGAATGCGCCTGGTTCGAAGGTTACTTCCGCCGGATCGGTAAACTCGTTGAACATGACACGCTCATAGCTTCCCTCAGACTTCTGGCCGGAGGCAAGCCCGAAATCGCCCCTTGAAACGAACTCGACAATCTTGTTGCGCAGAATGCTGTCCGGGTCAAGCAGGCGCGTGAGCGATCCGTTGAGAAAGCTCTGTCGCAGGCTCGCCAGTGGCCAGGCTCCGGACTCTTTTAGCGCAGGAGGCCAGTTGCGTTCGATATAGCCAGCCCCGACGGACTCGTTCAACAATGCCTGCGACTTTAGTGCGGTGATGACACGCCCGCAGAGCGTTTCCGCACCGCTGGAGTGGCCCGCGCCGAGATCGATGGTCTTCAGGCCATCAGGCTCCTTATTGTCTGTGAGAACTGCGAATCGATATCCGCCCCATACCTCGTCCTTGGCCGCATCCTCGGCATCCGACACGTTGGCCTGGATGTCCGTCCGGTCCGCACGATCAAAGTCGCCGCCGAGGGTCCCCTCGGCGAGCTCTTTACCAACACGTTTCCAGGCAAGCCAGAGCTCGACCTTATCGCGGAGGTCGCGTCCCGGCTTCTTCATGCACCAGACGAGTGAGCCGGGGTACAATCTGGGCGATTTGCCCCGCTGCTTGGTCCATTCGGCAATCTGCTCGCGTAGTGTGCCGCTTCCCGTCCATTCAGACTCCGGGTCGACCATGACCAGCGTGAGCCTCGGCGTATCCTGGACCGCCGTGCCATCGGACGGAAATGGCACAATCGGGACACTCGCCCCCCGGTCGAACTCCTTTTGAATGAGCATGCGCATGGCGGGCATGACCTCGGTGTCTTCATCTAGGGATGCACGCCGGTCATTCACAACCTTCTTCAGTGTGGCCTGGTGACTAATCTTGAATCCGTCCGAGCCCACGCGTCGGATGAAGTATGATTTGTCCTCAAGGCCGAAGGCCGCGTTATCCACGGATGTCGTATCCACATCCGGTTCGCCGAGTGCAAAGCGCAGTTCCGGTAGGTGCGCGATCTTGTCTATTTGGCCTCCGGAGGACTCGAAGAGAATCGTGGTGGCGACCCTCCGATAAACATTGCGGAGAGCGCCCTTGGTGTCCGCATCGAGGGCACGAGCATGCGACTGCTCCCCGGAAATGTCCGAATCGATGGCGGCCACAAGGCGGGACTCCCCGAGCTGCCCCAGCACAACGCTTCCGAACTCTGGCACCTCTAGCGGCGCAGAGCCAAGCGTGATGAGCGGCTCGCGGCGGGCCTCGGTGAAGCCCGTCTTGTACGCCCAGGAAATCCACTGGGCGAGCATGGCCAGGGTTCCACGTGTCTGCTGGTACTGCGAGAGAGCCTGCCACTTGCGCTGGAAGACGGAGAGCGTTGCCGGGTGGAACGGGTAGCAGATCTCAAAACGGCCACGCAAGTATTCCCTAGCCTTCTCCTCTGTCGTTGAGCTGTCCACCGCCATCCATTCCGGTGGGAG
>JAJDCN010000130.1 GCA_029260815.1 Planctomycetota bacterium | reverse complement strand
CGGGTCAGCGCCCACGATCTTGATCGTATGGGTCTTGGACTTGATGAAGCGCCCTACCCCGGTAATGGTGCCACCGGTGCCCATTCCGGCCACAAAGGCGTCGAACTTTCCCTCCAGGGCGTCCCAGATTTCCGGTCCGGTGGTATCGAAATGGGTCTGTGGGTTGTCTTCGTTGTAGTATTGGTTCGGATAGAAGGAGTTGGGGATCTCCTCGCTGAGCCGTTTGGCGACAGAGTAGTAGCTGTTGGGGCTGTCCGGCGGCACGGCGGTGGGCGTGACGACCACCTCGGCTCCATAGGCCTTGAGCAGGTTGATCTTCTCCTGGCTCATCTTGTCGGGCATGGTAAAGATGCACTTATAGCCTTTGACCGCCGCGGCCACGGCCAAGCCGGCGCCGGTGTTGCCGCTGGTGTTTTCGATAATGGTACCGCCCGGCTTGAGGTCGCCCCGCTTTTCGGCCTCTTCGATCATGCGCACGCCGATGCGGTCCTTGACCGAGCCGCCGGGGTTGATCGTCTCCAGCTTGGCCAGAATTGTCGGCTTGACGCCTTTGGCAATGCGGTTGAGGCGAACCAGCGGCGTATCGCCGATGATTTCAAGAACGTGGGTGTGATACTTCATCAACTTCCTCATTGTCTCTTCGATGGGTTGGCCTTTCCAGGCGGTGTCGGAACCCCGCAAGCCCTTGATCATAGCGTTTGGGGAGATTCGGGTCAAAGAGAATCTCGATTCTATGAGTCCAAAGACTTGAAAGGATCCTGTCCTCCCGGTATAATTCCACTATGTTCGTTTCCAATCGCATTCCGCCGATGACCGCGGCCCCTTGCCTGGAGCATAATCATGCGTAGATTCGTTTTCCCGATTCTCTTCCTGTTGGCGATTCTGTCCACCTTTTTCGCGGGCTCACAACTGGGTTTGTTCGACCACCCAGCCACCGCGGCGGTGGGCGAGGCCGAGGACAAGCCCGCCGACTTTGACAAGATCCAGCGGATCCTGGAATTGGAGCATGAGCTGGCCGACCTGAAACTGCTGGTGGAGGTCAAGGCTATCATTAAGGCGTTCCATCTGGACGGCGAAAAGCTCACGACGGAGGAACTCCTGTCGGCGGCGGCCAAAGGGATGACCGACGCACTGGACGAATACTCCAGCTTTCAAACCAAAGAAGAGGTCGTAAAGTTCGAGGAGAGCCTCCGCGGCGATTACGCTGGGATCGGTGCTTACGTCAACGTGACGGACGGATTCTTTACCATCGCCCGCCCCATCTATTCCGGCCCCGCCTATTCCGCGGGCCTGCGCTCGCGCGACCGGATCGTGGAGGTGAACGGCGTCTCTATCATCGACAAAAAGCTTGAGGAGTCCGTGCAGATGTTGCGCGGAAAGCCGGGGACCGACGTGATCATCAAGGTGGTTCGCAGCGGGTGGACCAAGCCGCGGGAAATGACGATCACACGGGCCAAAGTCAAAATCGATAGCGTCAAACACCAGATGCTGCCAGGCAAGATCGGTCTGGTGCGGATCTACCGGTTCGGCACCGATACCGCACGGGACCTGGAGCGGGCGCTGGTCGATCTGGAAAAGGACCACATGGTGGGACTGATCCTCGACGTGCGAGACAACGGCGGCGGATGGTACAAAGCCGCTCAATTGATCGTCGACAAGTTCCTGGAGGAAGGCAAGCTGATCGTGTACTCCGCAGGCCGCAAAGGCGTCGAAGACCGAAAGGACGTCCACGCCACGGATCATTCCACGCATCCCAACTATCCTGTCGTCGTACTGGTCAATAAATTTTCCGCCAGTGCTTCGGAGATTCTCGCCGGGAGCCTGCAAGACCATAAGCGGGCGGTCGTGGTCGGCGAGACCACCTACGGCAAGGGCAGCGTTCAGCGTCCTTTGGAAATGCAGTCTCGCAAAGGCGCCAAGCTAATCTTAACGATCGCGCAGTACCACCTGCCGTCGGGCCGCTCGATCCATAAAGTCGGCGTCAAGCCCGACATTGCCGTGGCCGAGGCAGAGGCCCTGGAATGGTGGGAGTTGCAACAAATCCAGAACCTGCTGGACAAGAAGGTCTTCGAGGCCTACGCCAAAGAGCGCTACGACGCTCACAAGGTACTGCTTCACGAGTTGGCGGAGTACGACGGCAAGGATGCCAGCCGCTATCCCGACTTTGACAAATGGTACGCGACCTTGGACACCAAGGCGCAAAAAAATACCGTACGCCGCTACCTGCGGGAACACTTGCGAATGCGGATCAGCGACGATCGCCGGCAGGAGTTCTTCTACAATCTGCAGGAGGATCTGCAACTACAGAGTGGAATTCTCTCGGTTCTGAAAAAGCTGGAAGTCGACCCGAAGAAGATCGCGGAGTATAAGTTCTTCGCCGAGACCGACACGGCAAAGCTGAACGCACCGGTCCCAACCTCAAAGGAAAAAGCGCCGGCACACCCCTAACGAGGTCTTAGCGCCGCTCTTCGACCGACAAGACGTCGACCATGGTGTAGCGACCCGGCTGGGCCGTTGCCGCAAAGCGCGCGGCCTGCAGGGCGCCCCGAGCAAAGCAGACGCGGGATGTGGCGCGGTGGGTCAATTCGATCCGCTCGCCGGATCCGGCAAAGATCACGGTATGATCGCCCGGCACGTCTCCGCCACGGACGGCATGGACCTGGATGGACCCTGCCTTCCGTTCGCCCGTCATCCCCTCACGACCGTACCCGACCGTGTCGCGATCGGTTCCGCGACCGTCCTGCACGGCTTTCAAAAGTCGCAGGGCGCTGCCGCTGGGCGCGTCCTTCTTGTGCCGGTGGTGCATTTCGACAATCTCCACGTCGTAGGCCACTCCCAACTGTTGGGCGGAACGCTGAACCAGGTCAAACAGGATATTCATGCCGAGGCTCATGTTCGGGGCCACCAGAACCGCTCGACTCTTCGCCACGGTATCGATGAGGGACTCATGCTCCTTGTCCAATCCAGTGGTTCCGACCACCAGGGCGAACCGCCCTGCCGCGGCCTGTTTCAGATTCTCCTTCGTGGCGGCGGGCGAGGAGAAGTCGATCAACACATCCATGGGAAAATCCGGCGTGTCCCCCACCGTTATCGTTTGACTGCTGGCAGTCACGGAAGTCCCAATCATTTTACTGCCCGGGGCCTCAACGCCTCCGGCCAGGCGTAAGTCATCGAATTCATCGAGCAGGCTGACGATCATTTGTCCCATACGGCCCGTAATGCCGCAAATTCCTATACTGGTCACGATCCGATCAACTCCAATATGGCCCCAACATCCACGTTCTTCTTCACCAGCGATTTGACACTTTCTATTTTTGTCGTGTCGGCCGGATTGATTTTGACATCCATTTGATTCACGCGGGAGGCGGTTGTATAGGTATCTTCCGTCACAAGAATCACCGGGACCCGGGTTCGCGACAGGAGCTCCATTACATTCGAGTCCGGTTCTTCGCCGCCGGTCAGGACCAAACCGGCCAGGCCGCGCCCCTCGCCATTGACCGCCCCCACGCTGACGGCAGTGGTAATCAGGTCGGTTCGATCCGAAGCGGTGATCATCATCAGGTCTTCGCCGACGCCTTCCAGCAAATGGCGCAGCGCTTTTTGCGGCGACATGGCTCCAACGACCACGCGCCCGACCTTGGTGGCCAAATTTGCCGCTCCGTTGAGCACCCGTCCTTCCAGGGCCTCCAGGACTTGGGTCATCTCCGGTCTTTCCAAATCCTTTTGGTACGGGAGGATGCCCAGCAGCGGGATCCCTTCCCGCGCCAGGGCATCGATGGCATAGAGGCGGAGCAGTTGCGGCGTATCGGAGGGAACCCGGTTAAGGATCACGCCGATTACCTTTGCCCCGTGTTTTTCGTAAAACGCCTTATTGAGAAAAACATCCGCCAAGGGATTGGTGGAGCTTGCTCCGCTGACCAGAATGACGGGGGCGTCGAATAGGGCCGCCACCCGGGCGTTGGACAGCTTCAGCAGGGAGCCGATCGCCGCATGACCGCTGCCTTCGATGACCACCAGGTCCTTGCCCATGGCCACGCGGTCGTAGGCGGCGCGGACCTGTTCCTCCAATTGTTTGGAGTTCATCCGCAGCATTTCTTCCTGGGGATAGCCTCGGCGCACGGTGATCGGGCTCATGTCCTTCAAGCCGCAATGAATCCGGCACGCTTTTTCGATCAGTACGATATCCGGGTCGACGCTGTAGGAGCCGACCTGTTGCCCGCGCAATCCCACCGGCTTGATAAAGCCGATGTTTCCCAGCGTTTCTTGAAACGCGCTGATCAGCCCCAGGCAGATCGAAGTCATGCCTGCGTGTCGTCTCGTCTCGGCAATGTAAACGTTTTTCGCCATGGGACCGGAGATCTCGATAACCGCCTAACCAAAAGGCGTCGCAATGGCCGCGCGACGCCCAATCGGTTGATATTGTAGCACGCCTGGACATACCCGCAAGGGAATTTCAATTCCAGAATCACAGAGAAGATGAGGCTTGACAATGACTTACACGCTTGATAGGTTTCCGTTCACGATTTGTGAAATCGCGTTTTGGAGGCGCAATGCGCGTTCTAGTGTCAGGGGCGTCCGGTTTTATCGGTTCCCACATTGCTGAAGAGTTGGCGGGGCAAGGCCACGAGGTCGTCTGCCTGGTACGCAAGACCTCAAACGTGGCGTTTCTCAAGACACTTCCGGTCGAGCGACGGGTGGGCGATTTGAGCGATCGGCGGTCATTGGCCGCGGTCGTCGACGGATGCCAGGCCGTCGTTCACTCGGCGGCCCAATTCGGAGCCAGCCGATCGCAGGACATGGTTGCGGCCAATGATGCGGGAACCGAAAACCTGGTCGCTGCCGTTGTGGACCGCTGCCCGGACCTAAAGCAATTCATCCAGATCTCCTCTCTCGCCGCAGCCGGGGCCACATCGGACAAGTCCCCGGCGAATGAGGCCATGGAGCCGACCCCCTGCGGCGTCTATGGGCACTCCAAGCGGAAGGCAGAGTTGCACGTCCTGGCGCAGCAGGACCGGTTTCCGGTTACGATTGTCCGCCCCTCCATCACCTTTGGACCACGGGACCTGAGCATCTATCATTTTTTCAAGACGCTACGCCGACACATTCGTCCGATCCCCGGGACGGGACGACGGCATTACAATTTTTTTCACGTCAAAGATCTCGTCCAGGGCGTTCTGAAAATGCTGGGAAACCCCAAGGCCTACGGCGAGTTGTTTTATCTGGGGGCCGCCGAAAACTATAGCTGGATCAAGCTAACCGACACGATGCTCGCGGCAATCGGAACCCGGGCAATTCCTCTTCCCATTCCGCCGCTGGCCTTTTCGATCGGTGGTTGGATGGGCGATGCCGTGAATGTGTTCTCAAACTCCAAGCCAGTCTTCGGGCGCGACAGCGCGCGTCTGTGGTTGGCGACCGGCTGGTGTTGCGATATCGCCAAGGCGCAAGAAGTGCTTGGC
Organism: Planctomycetota bacterium; assembly: GCA_029260815.1. GTDB lineage: Bacteria > Planctomycetota > B129-G9 > JAJDCN01 > JAJDCN01 > JAJDCN01. Next base: position 63,153 of record JAJDCN010000130.1, on the reverse strand, counting down.
TACCAGCCCACCTTCGACTTGGCAAGCGGACTCAAGGATACCTATCAATGGTATCTTGATGCGGGCTGGCTTTAAGACGTTCAATCGCTCGACGGGGTACGGATTGATCTGTTCAACACATGATAGAAAAGAAGAATAAAAACAAGAGCTGGTGGGCGTATTGCTTCCTGATACTCATCCTCGTTGTGGGTGTCCTTGTGGCGGTCTACTGGCAAGCTCTTTTCCATGACAACTTTTACGTTGTGATTCCCGATCAGGTGTACCGCTCCGCGCAAATGGACGCGGAGGATCTGGAAAACGTGATCCAGGAGCGATCCATCAAAACAGTTGTGAATCTACGCGGCCCCTCAACCCGATCTTGGCATACCGCCGAAAAGAAGGTCTGCAAACGACTGGGCGTCACCCATCTGGACATCAGCTTACATGCGGAATCTCGTCCAAAGCCCGAGGAGTTGCGCAAGCTGGCACAGATCGTCGGTGACCGCATTCGCCGGCCGATCCTGTTTCATTGCAAGGCGGGGATGGATCGCGCGGGGCTGGCATCGGCCTTGGTCGCCCTCCTTGAGCAGAAGGACGCCGAAGTCGCGCGCGACCAACTGTCCGTCCGGTACGGACACCTGGCCTTTACAGGCGCCGGCGCCATGGACCGGCTTTTGGAAGAATGGATCGCATGGCTTGAGACGAATCAAAAAGAGCCCACGACCGAGGCTCTGACGTATTGGGCCAAGAACGTTTACGTCTACGATTTGTACGGAGCCCTGATCGAGTTTGAGGAGATGCCCGAATCGATTCGCTCCGGCGGAGTCCTTGGCTTGACCGTTCTCGTCAAAAACGTCAGCACCCAGCCGTGGCACTGCTCGACGGGCGATGAACGGAACAAAGTGAAGCTTCGCCTTTGGCTTTATCCGGCAAGCCGCGACGGGGGCGACCGGATCGCGCTGGGCCCAATCGAGTACCCGGATCAAACAATCGGCCCGGGTCAAACGCTCACCGTTTCGTGCCGGCTGCCCGTCACGGTATCGCCGGGCGAATACATTCTCCATGCGGATATGTGGCACGTGCAACGGGCTTTGTTTTCTACCGTTTCAGGCCAGCCGACCCAGCAGCCGCTGACCATCTCTCCTTGACCGAGGTGATTTTATGGTACGTCCCCGGCGCGTGATCACCATCGCGATCCTTCTGCTGACTTCCGTCGCGGCCGTGGGGGCTGTGTTCGCGTTTTACTATTGGCATGCTCTTTTCAACGATAACTTCCATACAGTCCTGCCTGGCGAACTCTATCGATCGGCGCAACTGGATGGGGCCACGCTGGAGCAGACGGCGGAAACCTATGGGCTTCAGAGCGTCCTGAATCTGCGGGGCAAGGAGGATGCCGAGTGGTATCGGGACGAACAAAAGGCCTGCGCGCGCGCCGGCGTGGAGCTGATTGACATTAAGCTGGATTACTTTGCCCTTCCGGATCGTAAAACGCTGATTGCATTGTGCGAGGTGTTGGCGGACCCTTCCAAGCGGCCCTCGCTCCTTCATTGCGTTGTCGGAAGCGATCGGGTGGGCATGCCCGCGGCGTTGGCCTTGATCGCCAGCGGAAAAGATCTCAATGCGGCCCGAGAGCAGCTCTCCAAGCGCTACGGACACTTTCCCACCCACGCCGACAGCCCCCTGGGCCAGATACTGGATCTATACACCGCCTGGCTGAAGGCCAACGACAAGCGCTCCTCCGCGGAGAATCTCCTGCTTTGGGCAAGGACCGGCTACCAGATCAAACTGCAATAGTACCCCGCGTCCAAACTCCCGGAACCCCTTTTCAGTTGAATTTCAGCAGGCGATTGATACAATTACGGTTCATTCAAGGCATGATTTACCAGCAGTTTCCTTCGTTTGAGCGGAGGCTCACCCAACAATGTACGTGGTCATGGATACCAACGTAACCGATAAGCAGGTCGATACCGTGCTGGGAGCGCTACACCATTTCGGGCTTGCCCCCCGGCGCGAAGACTCCGAAGACGGGGTGGTTCTCAACACCGATGGAGACAGCCCGCGTGAGATTCTCGGCTCCATTCGCGCGATGCCCGGCGTTCTTCAAGCCGGCAACCTGTGGCCGCCTTACCGGCTGCCCGCCCGGCGACACCAGGCCGCCGATACGCAGATCCGGATCGGCCCGGTGACCATTGGCGGGGAACGCCTGGCGATCTTTGCCGGGCCCTGCTCGGTGGAAAATGAAGAGATGGTCTACGCTTTGGCACGACAGGTCAAGGCCGCCGGGGCCGTGGGCCTGCGAGGCGGAGCGTTTAAGCCGCGGACCTCGCCCTACAGCTTCCAGGGACTCGGCCAGAGCGCCCTGAAGACCTTGCGGGGCGCGGCGGACGAAAACGGGCTTCTGGTCATCACCGAAGTCCTCGACACGCGCCACGTGGAGATGATGACGCAGTACGCCGACATCCTCCAGGTCGGCTCCCGCAGCATGGAGAACTATCCCTTGTTGCGCGAGGTCGGTCGCAGCGGCAAGCCGGCCATGCTCAAACGCGGGCGCTCGGCCACGATCGAAGAGTGGCTCCAGGCCGCGGAGTACATCATGGTCGAGGGCAACAACAACGTGATCTTGTGCGAACGGGGCATCCGGACGTTTGAAGGACTCACACGCAACACCCTGGACATCAGCGCAATTCCCGTGGTCAAAGCCCTTTCTCACCTGCCCATCCTTGCCGACCCGAGTCACGGAACCGGTCTGCGCGACAAGGTCCTTCCCATGAGTCGCGCGGCAGTCGCCGCAGGGGCCGACGGGTTGCTTATCGAGGTGCACGCACAGCCGGATCAGGCGCTGTCCGACGGGGCCCAGTCGATCCGGCCGGAGCAGTTGATCCGTCTCATGACCGAGGTCGACGGGATCGCCAAAGTGATCGGGCGTCGTTGCTAAGCGCCGCCTCAATAGTCCCGCAATCGGACCGGAGGATGACGTGAAACGTTTTTTGCTGCTGGTTGCCGTGACGCTGACGGTCGGGTGCGAAGTTTTTGAAACCGGCCCTGTGCATGATCCCCGCGCCAGTGTTTCCGGCAGAATGGTCGAACTCGAGTTTACGCTGAGCCGTGAACAGAGACCGGTGGACACCGATGCCAAGCCAGAAGTATTCTCTCAAGAATTCTCATTGACCGCGTCACCGGGTCCATTTTCCCAAGATTTGGAGCAACGGCCCGACGCCAACGGCCTTGTCGAAACCGGATGGAAACTCACCCTGAACGGTCGGATCCTGGACATCCAGCCGGACCAGGTCCGGCTCACGCTTCGCTTCCATGTTTTCAACACGGAAACCCGTCAAAGCTTTGCATTGGATCAAACCCTTAGTCCCGTTCCCGGCCAGGTTCACGTGTTGGGGCAGAGTCCCCTAGAGACAAAAACCGACAAGGGGAATCAAAGCCTCTCCTTGCGCGTGCGCGTCATCCCGGCGCCCAATGATCCTCAAGCGGCTGAGATTTTGAAGTTTTCGCCACCGCCGCCACCCAAAAAGATAACGCGCACGTCCGAGTAAAAAGACTCGAAGAAAGATGTGAAAACCGAAAAAACAAAGAACGGCGACCCTCAGGCCACCAAAGAACCCGACAACAACAAACCAGACGCGCCCGGAACAAACGAAACCGGCAAACCCTAACCACCGCCGATCCCCAGCGGCTCGATGTGGGCCTGGGGATCATCCAGCGTGCCTGTGACGGAAACCGGGATAAGCGCGCCTTGGATCCATTGGCCCACACCGCCCATCAGGTCGCCCAACGGTTCGATAAAAAACGGCATGCCCGGAAGGATGTCGAGCTCCAGTCGAACGTTCAAGTTCCCTTCGAAATCGACGTGCCCCTTGCCTGAAAAAGAGACGCTATCGCTATTTAACGTCAACTCCTTAAAGGAAAATTTTTCGCTGGCGATCTTAAATTTCACCTTGGCCTCTTCGATGAATTCCTTTTCCGGAATCTTGAGTGCCAGGAAGTTCAAAACGTTAAAGACGATCGGGATTTCCCAAATCTCCGCTTCAGTCACCCGAACCCCGCCGTCGCCGGTCAGCTTCTTGGTATCGGAGCCCTGGCCTGCAAAATTGACCCAACCATCGATCTTCCCATGAATCGGCTTCAGGTTTTCCGCCAGTTTGTTCCCTCTTTTTAGTTGATTCAGCTCCGCGGCCTTGAGCTTTAACGCGCCTTCAAAATCGTTGGTCGCGTTAAACTTAAAGCGCGCGTAGCTATCGCTGATCGTCCCGCCACAGAACCCGGCCGTAACATTATCGAATGTCAGCTCGTCATTGCTTACGTCAAACGTGCACTGCAGTGCGTTCATGTGCCATTGGTCTAACGCCATCAAGCGCTTGCCGTCAAATCGGCCGCGGAAGGCAAACCGGCCACCGTTGTCGAAGGAGCTCTTCTCGGCGATGTGCAAGGTCCCGTCCAGTTCCGTAATCTCGCCATGGCGTCCGAGGGAGGCCTTCTCGATCTGAAGCGTCCCGTGCAAGGACGTACCTGAAGACATGCCCACCGTGAGGCTGTCGATCTTCAAGTCGGCGGACACGGTTCCCTGAAAACCCACATCGCGCAGGGCCTCGCGCACGTCCTTGGGCATCGCCAGATAAACCGGGTCCGTCAACTTCAACCCTTGGATCGAAACATGGACCTGTGCGGTGTCCGACAAGTCCCGGTCGCTGGAAAATCGACCATCAGAAAGCGAGACCCGCGATCCGTAACAGACGCCCTCCAATCTTTCGAAAGAGATGAAGTGATCCCTTACACGAATCTCGCCGCGTACGCCTGCAACCCGGAGGGGAAACCCCGTGTAGGCAAAGGAGGCTTCGCCTTCGGCACGGAGGATCAAGTTGGTCTTGTAGGCGGTCGCTTTGGCCGCCCGGTCGATCCGCAACGTGGCATTGATCTTTCCCTCGGGGTTGATCAACGCCCAGATCGACTTCGCGTCCGGCGGCAGTGCCTTGCGCAATGCTTCGTCGAGCGGCGCCCTTTCGATCTCGATTTCGTGCTTTTCCGGTGTCTCCTGCTCGGCACCCGGCACCTTCCCCCAGCCAGTGACCGAAGCCTGACGATAGCGGCCCTGTTTTATCTTGTACTCCAGTGCGTCGTTTTCGACGTTCACCGTTCCCACCAGGTCTTCGATGTGAACGGAGATTTCACCCGCCCGAATCGAGGCGCGACCGTCCAGGGTGGCCACCACGGAGGTGTGGATCTCCGGGTGCTCCTTCGGGTCCCGCAGCACCTTGACCGTTACGTTCTGCGCGATTCCTCGGGGAGTGAAGTTGTCCCACATCTTTCTGGACTGCTCCATGAGAAAGCCGCCACCGACCTTCTCGTCCAAAGGAATCTCGCTCAAGATGATATCCACGTTCACGTTTTCATCCGCGCCCGAACCGGTCACCCGACCGTGGATGGAGACGCGCCCGGCCGCAGCGAGATCCTCTTGGGTCGCTCCCGCCAACCGCGTGATGGTGATGGCGTCGTCCTGAACGGCGATTTCCCCGTCCATGTGATACACGCGGTAGGGGAAGTTTTCGTAGGAACCGGAAACGTCCTTCAGGTGCATCGTCAAATTTGAGTGAATGACGTCCGGCTCGGCTTCCCGGTTGTTGATCGCCACTTTCGCAGTAATAGACCCACCCTTCGGATCGTAACGGTCAAGGATTTCCGTCATGGACTCCGCCAGTGCGGCGCGCGCCGCAGCCGTCTTGGCGTCGCCGATCGCCTCCAGCCGCGGGCGGGTCAGGGCCTTGCGGATCATGGCAGGGGTGGCGCCATCAATCGAAGCGGTCGCATCAACCAGCAGATCCCCCGCCAAGAGACCGGAAAGCTCCCCTCGGCCAAGAATCGTTGCAGGTCCGGAGCGCCCCGCAACGTCGAAAATAAGACGGCCATGTGAGACCTGAAGAGAACCTTCGAGGTGGTGCACCGGAAGCGGAAATCGCGCGCTGTTGATGCTGCATTTTTCTGCACGAAACTTCGCGTTCAGTTTGACCGGCCGTGGCCCTTGGCTGTCCAATGTGAGCAACAACTCATCGATGTGCAAACTTCCTTTGACCTGGAACTCACTCCACAAACGACGCGGTCCTATCGGTAGGAGCTTGTGGAGCGTTGAATCCAACAGCAATATGTTTTGGTCGCTGGCGGATTCCATTTCAACGTGTGAAAAATTCCCGTTGAATCGAGTTTTGACCAGGACTTTGCCCAGATAGGGATCCTCCAGGCCCACGGACAGCTCGTTGATTGCATCATCGACCCACTGCAATTTGTGCGGCCGGAGGGAAAGGTTGATGGGCGGGTACGCGGTGGGAACCACGTTTTCCGGATTCTCCGAAAGGTCCGCGTACCAAACACGAAACCCCTTTATCACGATCCGGGGCAGCTCAATCGCCTCGCTCGGCTCAATACTTGGCTTGATTAGCCGGGCCAGGTTTACCGCCCCATCGCGGTTCTTGGAAACGTGCAGCTCCACGTTGTCCAGGATCACCGCGCGCACCAGGCTGCCCACACCCAGCAGAGAAAGCAGGTTGGGTCGGATCGATGCGGATTCTACGCGCAGAACATGGTGTTTCGGATACGCGAAGGAAGATGCATCTTCCGGGTCGTCCAGGGAGTGGAGCGTCAAACCGGAAAGCTCGACGTTGCCAAAGATATGATAGGTGGCCGCTTCGAGTTCGACGCGAACGTTCAACTGCGATTCGATTCCCTCCACGGCGAGAGCGTGAACCCGCTCGTCGCTGGCGAGAAGCGCAACATCCAGAATCACGGAACCCGCAACGGCGAAGAACAGCGTTGCGGCAAGAACCAAAATACGCTTTTTCATGCGTCGGCAGACCTGTATTGGATCGGAGCGGCCTGTGGAACGGATTCGGCATCTTGGGCAGGTGGCGCGGAACTGTGCAACGCGTTGCGGATATGGATCCGCCGGACCCGCTTGCCCAACAGGCAGGTTACCTCGTAGGGGTTGGTGCCGATCACCTGTGCCACGTCCACCGCAGATATGGTCTCGTTGCCCTGGGAGCCGATCAACACGATCTCATCCCCCACCGCCACCTCCGGAAGATCGGTCACGTCCAGCATGGTATAGTCCATCGTCACGCCGCCGATCACCGGAACCCGCCTGCCCCGTATGATAACAGATCCCCGATTCGATAACAAATAGGAATATCCGTCGTGGTACCCCACCGGTGTCGTGGCAACCCGCGTATCCCGCGGCGCAATAAACGTGCGGTCGTATCCGACGGGAGACCCCTTGGGAATCCACTTCAAAAAAACGATCTGACTCCGGAAGCTCAAGATTGGGCGCAATCCAAATTGCTCCGCATAAACGCCCGCCGGATCCATGCCCAGCAGGGCGCCGCCGATCCGGACCATGTCCAACGCCGTCTCTTCATACAGAAGACAACCCGCAGAGTTCGCCATGTGACGAATCGGAATGCGATACCCGGCCGTCTCGGCTGCTGCCACCACCTGCTGGAACTCGGCAAACTGGTTTCGTGTAAAGTCCCGGTCGAACGGGGACGAGGAGAAGTGGCTACAGATACCTTCCAACCGAAGATTTTCAAGCTTCGACAGCGCCTCAATCAACTCCAGCGCATGACGAGGCGAGGTGCCCAACCGCCCCATCCCCGTATCGATCATGACGTGGACGTTGAGCACTTTGCCTTGCCGCCGGGCCTCGGCATTGACCAACTGACCGACCTGAACCGAGTGCAGCGTCGGCGTAATGTCCGCCTTGACCACGCGTTCAATCTCCTCATCGACGATTCCGCCGAGGATGACAATCGGCGTGTTGATTCCCACACCGCGCAGCTCCAACGCTTCACTGGAATCGCCCACGCCAAACATGTCGACGCCGAACTCCCACAGCGCGATCGAGACGGGGACCGACCCGTGACCGTAGGCGTCGGCCTTGACCACAGCCATGACCTTGGCCCGGCCCGCCAGGTGTCTCTTGATCGCCTGCAGATTGTGCCGCAGGTCTTCCAGATTGATTTCGGCCCAGATGCGAGGCTTTTTCATTTCGGTTTCTTCGCGGTTTTATATTCCGGTTGGTGTAAATACCGCGGGGCCGCTTGCGACCAGTCGCTCGCCGACGCCGGATCGCCCGTGGCCATGGCAATGCGCACCAAGTGACCCGCTCCAGCGAGATCCAGTTCCGCTGAGCCCACGTCGATCCCGGCTTGTTGGAGCGCTTGTTCCTGTTGGCGCGCGCCGCTGCCAAAGGTCAGAACGGCTTCCGACGATTTGCGTGTCTTTTTGATCTGCTTGAGCACGTCCGGCAGCGCACCGGTAAAGTCCTCAACGCACCTCTCGATCCGATCGGATGTCACGCGCCAGATGCCGCAATAGAGCAGGTCGGAAAACGCGTTGACCAACGGACAGACGAGACCCGCGGAAACCTCGGCGTTGCGGGCAAGCACCTCCAGGGAAGAGATTTCGTAGATCGGCAGCTTGCCTGGATAGGCCAGCGCCTTGGCCGCCGCCACGCCCACCCGCAGACCCGTAAAGGATCCGGGGCCAACGCTCAACGCGACCGCCTGGATCTGCTGGCGCTGCCAGCCGACCGTCGAAAGCAGCGCATCGATCGTTGGAATCAGCATCCGACCCTGCGCCCCGCCCTTGCCGACGACCTGCTCGGAAATTTCGTCCGCCGTCTCTCCGACGGCAACGCTGCCGAGCGCTCCAGAGGTTTCGATGCCAATATATTTCATCGCTGACGCGCCCTGAACCTGATTTTGACTGGATCTCACCTTAGGTGAGTATATCCGGCCCATCCGAAGCGTCAAATGAAAACGCGTTAACCCACAAGGCTCGGTTCAATTGACTTCGCGCCCGATAGGCGATATACTCAGCCGCTCCAAATCGGCGAGAGTGGCGGAATCGGCAGACGCGCAGGATTTAGGATCCTGTGAGGCAACTCGTGGGGGTTCAAGTCCCCCCTCTCGCACCACAACCGACGATATCAAAGCCGGGCGTTTCGAGAACCGGGCCACAATGCCTGCTCCTCAACATCATAGGGTACAATTCGGTTTGGTTTCATAACCTCTTTATCCTTCTGCTTTGCGCCGGCCAAAGAATCAGATTTTAAGTAGAAAGCACCGGCCTTTAAATTTCAACATGACATATTCCTATCTCGCCAATGCCGGGACGCTAGCCCTGGTCATGGGCGGCTATTATTGGACAATGCACGTGCTGGCCGCAGCAGCCAAGCACGCGATAGAACCATTAACGACATGGTTCATCCTGGAGACGCTTTATTTCGGTATTTAATTCGGTGCTGGTGGACTTGCACTGGCTTTGATTTACAAAAACCGAACCCCCGGAGAGACACACTAGAAAGCAACTAAGGGTATGCCTTGTGCTTGCTCAAGGTTATACTAGATACCCATGGGAACGATTAGTTATTACCTCGCGATTAGTTTAGACGGTTACTTAGCACGAAAAGACGGCTCGGTGGATTGGCTTGATCCGTTTCAAGGCAAGCTTGATTCTCCGTACGACTACGAAGAATATTACAAAACCGTTTCCGCGGTTCTGGTGGGACGCAAGACCTTGGACGTTGCACGTTCCTTTGAAAGTAAGCCCTATCCAGACAAACCCTGCTATGTCTTTACACGAAACACGTCCAATGCAACCGGTTTGACCTACATTCGTCCATTACGTGAAATTAGCGAATCGATTGTTATTGATTTGAAGAAGCAAACCAACGGTCGGATTTGGCTCGTGGGCGGTGCCAATGTCGCAGCGCAGTTGAATGCATTGGGGCAACTAGATGAAGTTATTTTGACAATCGTTCCAGTTGCCATTGGCTCGGGAATTCAATGGCTAGGAGAGCACGAAATTGATACGAATTGGGAGCTCTCTGATTGCCTGAAGCTGAATCGTGGGGTCACACAACTGGCCTTTCGTAGACGAAACACAGACGATAGAAAAGATAGACGCTCTATATGAAACCCAGAATAAGCATGATCACACTTGGTGTAGATGATCTAGAAAAGGCAACACGGTTCTACAGGGACGGGCTGGGGTTTCCGAAAATGGATTCTCCTCCTGAGGTTGCGTTTTTTACCTTACGGGGTAGTTGGTTGGGCTTGTTTTCTCGGAATTCGCTCGCGGAGGATGCGATGGTCTCGCCGGAGGGACATGGTTTCAATAGCTTCGCTTTAGCTCATAACGTCACTTCGGAAGCCGAGGTGAACGAAGTTATTGCGCAAGCTGCTTCGGCAGGTGCAACCCTTACCAAAAAAGCGCAGAAAGCTTCATGGGGAGGATATTCAGGTTACTTTAAAGATCTCGATGGTCATTTGTGGGAGGTTGCTTACAACCCATTCTTTGGGGTGGGCCCAGAAGATTAGCGAATGGCTTGCTATCTTCTTTCGCGGCCTTTCCTCTGACGTTCTCTCAACTACGGTAGCTTCTCCGCAGCGTCTGTTAAGTGAACTGAGACCAAATAAGACGATAACCCCAACACGGACAATATGGCCAACGAGAAACTTCCGGACAAAATAAAACGAGCGGCGATCAAGCTGGGCTTTGACGCGGTGGGCATCGCGCCGGCAGTGCCGGCACCCCACGGAGATTTTTTCCGTCAATGGCTGGCAAACGGACGGCACGCACAGATGGGCTACCTTCAGGTCGGCAGCGAACCACGGACTGATCTGTTGAGCCGCTATCCCTGGGCCAAGACCATCGTTTCGGTGGCGACCAGTTACAACGTGGAGCCGCCCCGGAGTCAGGGCTTTCGGATCGCCCGCTACGCTGCGGGAGACGATTACCATAAGCTCTTGGAGAAGCGACTTCAATCCCTGCTTAACTTCGTCGCGCGGGCGTACAAGGAGCCGATCAAGGAAATCCGTTATTACGTGGATACCGGGCCGATCCTGGAACGAGAGTATGCTCAGCTCGCGGGGGTCGGCTGGATCGGCAAGAACACCAACGTGATCTCCAAGGAATTGGGCTCCTACCTCTTCCTGGCGCAGATCCTCACGCCCATCGACATGCCCACCGATCCGCCGGCCACTGACCATTGCGGCACCTGCACCGAATGTATCACTGCCTGTCCGACCGACGCGCTCCTAGAACCTTACACGCTGGACGCCAACCGCTGCATTGCGTATCTCAATGTTGAGAAACGCGGAGACTTTACGCCGGAACAATCTGCAATGCTGGGCGACCACCTGTTCGGCTGCGACATCTGTCAGGAGGTCTGCCCATGGAACAACGACGCCCCGCCGGCACGGGAAAAGCGGTTCCGTGCACGGCCTCAGTATGCTAAACTGTCGCTCGAATCGATCGCTCAAATGGACGAAAGGGATTTTTCAAAAATCTTTTCCGGGAGCGCAATCAAGCGGGCCAAACACGCCGGCCTCGCGCGCAACGCGCGGGCCGTGCTGGAAAATAAAAAGGAGAACGATTGAATGGCTTCCGACGAAGCAACCTTGATGATTGCCGGCAGCGAGACCGACTCGGACATGTTGTACGACACAGGCTTCCTGGCGCCGGACCCGTTTATCTACGTCAAGATCCGCGGACGAAAGATTCTCATGCTCTCGGACCTGGAAATCGACCGGGCCAAGGCGCAGGCCAAGGTCCATACGGTTCAATCCCTTAGCCAGTACATGGAAAAGGCCAAGAGCAACGGCACCCGGAACCCGGGCACCCTGGATGCCTTGGAGGCCCTGCTCAAAGAGCGAAAGGTGAAGAAGCTGCTGGTCCCGGCCCATTTCGGCGTGGCGACGGCCGATCGGTTGCGCAAAAAAGGGTTCCGCATTCGCGTCAAGCCCGACCCTTTTCACGACAGCCGGATCCTCAAGACCGAAGATGAAATCAAAAAGATCATCCAGTCGCTGCGCCACACCGAAGCCGCCATAAAAAAGGGCTTGGTCCCGATCCGCGAAGGCAAGATTCGGAAGGGCTATATCTATCACCAAGGCCGGCGCGTCACCTCCGAGCAGATCAAGAACATCATCAACACGGACTTGATGCAGAACGGTTTGATCGGAGCCCACACGATTATCTCCTCCGGTGAGCAGTGCTGCGAGCCCCACGACGAAGGCCACGGGCCGATTCGCGCCAACGCTACGATCATCTTCGACGTCTTCCCTCGTTCGCACAAGACGATGTATTACGCGGACATCACGCGGTCCTTTTTCAAAGGCGTCGCGCCGGCGCACTTGAAGAAGATGTACAAGGACATCCGCCATGGCCAGGACCTCGCCATGGCTGAAATTCGTCACAACCGCAAGGGGAGCATCGCCGACAAAGCCATCCGCGACTTCTTCGAGGCCGAAGGTTATTTCACCGGCCTGCGCGACGGCCGGATGCACGGATTCTTCCACGGCACCGGCCACGGCCTGGGCCTGGACGTCCACGAGGCGCCGCGGGTGTCCCGAAGCGACGATGTGCTTCGCGCCGGAATGGTCGTGACTGTGGAGCCGGGACTCTATTACCCGGGGTTGGGCGGCATCCGCCTGGAGGACTTGGTGGTTGTAACACGCACGGGCGTGCGGAACTTGACAAAATTTCCCAAGGTATTCGAGATTCCCTGAGATGAGCCAACTGGAAACGTTTGAAAATCAATACCCCGGCCGGTCCTATGAGATTCTGAACCGCTGCCCGGAATTCACCTCCGTGTGCCCGAAGACGGGACAGCCGGATTTCGGAACGATCTACGTGGAATACATCCCGGACAAGCGGTGTATCGAGCTGAAGTCCCTCAAGCTCTACCTGGCCGCTTATCGAAATGAAGGGATTTTCTACGAGCACGTGACGAACAAGATCCTTGACGACCTTGTTGCGGCTTGTCAGCCGCGCTGGATGGAAGTAATCGGCGAGTTCAACGTTCGCGGCGGCATCACCACCACCGTCACCGCGACGCACGGCGAGCGTGATTAGTCGGTGAACTCCGCCTCGATCTTATTGGGGATCAATTCCTGCTCGTGGGCCATGTCCAGGAACAATTGCACGGCCTTGCGGCCGTCGGCGCCATAATCCAGGGTCCGCTCGTTGACGTACATGCCCACGAACCGGTCGGCCCGCCCTTGATCCAAGTCCCGCGCGTATTTCATGGCGAACCCCAGCGCCTTCTCCCGATGCTTCAGACTGTAGGCGATGCTTTCCTTGAGCACGCTGGCGACGTCAGCGATAGTCTTCTTGCCCAGGTCTTTGCGGATCGCATTGCCGCCCAAGGGCAAGGGCAGCCCGGTAAGGTTCTGCCACCAGGTGCCCAGGTTGATGATGCTGTTGAAGCCGTGGTCCTTGAAGGTCAGTTGTCCTTCGTGGATAATCAGGCCCGCGTCGACGGTGCCGTCCTTGACCGCGGCCATCACTGCATCGAATGGAACCTCCACCGCCTCGAAGTCCGGCTCAAACATCTTCATGGCCAAATAGGCGGAGGTCATCTTACCGGGGATCGCGATCCGTCGCCCCTTGATCTCCTCCGGCTCCGTTTTTCGAATCGATATGAGTTCCGGTCCGTAGCCTTCGCCCATGCTGGCCCCGCTGGACAGGAGTAGATAGCGCTCGGCGACAAACGCGTAGGCGTTGATGGAGATCGCGGAGACCTCCAGTTCGCCCTTCATGGCTCGTTTGTTGAGGCTCTCAATGTCCTCGATAACCTCGGTGATCTCGTAGCCCTTGAGGCTGACCGCCTCCGTGGAGATCCCGTAGAACATGAAGGCATCGTCTGAGTCGGGACTGTGCCCGACCCTAATTTGTTTCGTCATCGTCCAACTCCACGTAAATTTGGTCGCCTTCGATCCGGATGTTGTAACACTTGGCCACCTGGTCGGGATAGGATACGGCAACGCCGGTCTTGATGTTGAACGCCCACATATGCCAGGGACACATCACAATATCGCCACGGATTTTTCCTTCGCCCAGCGGACCCAATTCATGCGGGCACTCGTTGTTCAGTGCGTAGAAGTGCCCGTCCACGTTGAAGACGGCCACTTCCATATCGCCGATCTCGACGACCTTCGCCGTGCCCGGCGGAATCTCCGAGACGCTCGCAATCGGTTCGCTCGGCCCCATCTTCAGCCGGCCACCTTGGCGGCCTGCCGCTTTGCCGCGTTGACTTTTTTCTTGATCAGCACGTAGTCCTCCCGCGGCAGCAGATGCACGTTGCCCTGAAACCCGAGCCGCCAATGCGGGGCCGGCCACTTCTTGAGGTACTCGACCTGCTCGTAGAACTCCTTGACCGATGCGTAGGCCCCGGGCTCGCAGGCCGTTTCCATCTCAATATCGAAGCGGAACGGATAGATCTCGCCCTTGCGGCTGGAGCAGGGCCAGATCACACTTTTTTCCACGCGATAGGGACTGGTCACCTCAGCGGCCCCGCCGAAGGCCATGATCTTGGTCAGATAAAATAGGACCTTGTCCCCGGGCTGCACATTGATCGCTTTCTTTTCGTGCCGGGATTTCATGCCCGCCACGTCGAACCCGCGTGACCGGGAGATTTCGAAATTCTCCGCGGACGACACGAGCATCCAATAGTTTTTCGCTGCCATATTTCTCCGTCTCCCTTTGTCACCCGACGGCCCACCCGTCGATCTCAAGCGTCCGAAGACCGTAACCCGCGGCCAGGACGGTAATCGGATGGAGCGTGCGTTTGCCCGCACCCTGCTCCATCTGCATCTTACACGTACTGCATTCGGTCAGGCCCGACCGAATGTCGCTCTTGGCAAGCGCACCGAACAGGCCGGCCCCGATCTTCATCGAATTGTCGTAACCCGATTGTTTGAAACCATAGGTGCCCGCGATCCCGCAACACCCCTCGTCGATCGTCTCCACTTGCACACCGGGAATCAATCGAACCAACTCCATTCCCGGGCGGCCGATCTGGAGCGCCTTCAGGTGGCACGGGGCATGGTAGCCCAAGGTCATCCGGATTTCGCGGAAGTCTTCCTTCAACGTCCCGGACTTGTGCATCTCCCACAGGTAATCGCACACGTCCACGGCCGCATTGGCCAAAGCCCCGGCCCGAGGATCGTCCGCAATCGACCCGTACTCCTCTTTGAGGGTGAGCGTCGCGGTGGGCTCGGCGCTCACGACAGTATAGCCTTCTTCCACGTAGCGGGCAAGGGCATTCAGATTGGCATCGATCGCGTGGCGGGCGCTCTTCAGGTCGCCGTTGTCGATCGCCGGCATCCCGCAGCCGACCTGGGCCTCCGGGACGACAACCTGCACACCATTGTGTTCCAATACCGAAACTAAATCTTCCGCAAGGGCCGGGTCGTTGTAATTGGCGTAGAGGTCCACAAAGTACGCAACCTTTCGCTCCGACGTGCTCGAAGACGTCTTCCGCTTGCGCGCGAGAAAGGGCTTGGAAGAAAACGCCGGCAATCGACGGCGGCGGTCAATGCCGGTGACCTTTTGCGCGGCGGCTCGGAACAGAGGCACCCGCGCGCCCCAATTCACCAGCGGCGCAATCCAGCGCGCGGTCCGGGCAAAACCTTCGGTGTGAATGAGCAGTCGCTCGGCAACGGTCAATCCCATCTGCTCCACGTGCATGGCCTTGGCGTCGAGCATGAGCTTTGGGATGTCCACGCCGCTGGGGCATTCCAGGTGGCACATCTTGCAGTTGACGCACAGATGCGCGACCTCCTTGAAGCGGTGGGTGCGAACAGTCGTAGGGTCCAGATTGCCGCTGAGCAGTTCGCGCATCAGGTTCGCCTTGGCCCGCGGCGCGGCCGTCTCGTCACCGACGACCTTGAAGATGGGACACATGTCGAACTTACTCTCCTGCGTCCGGCAGGCCGCGCAGCCGTTGCATCGATCGACAATCTCGTCGATCCCTTCGGCTTCATAGCGATATTGATGGAGCGGGAATCTCGGCTCGGACTCGGCGCGCAGGTTTTGCAACAGCAGGTCCGGCGTGTCGTTGATCTTTTTTCCGGGGTTGAGGGTCCCGTGGGGATCGAACAGGTTCTTGATCTGCACAAAGCTGTCGTACAGCGCACCGTATTGTTGCGGAATGAATTGGGCCCGCAGCAGCCCTTCGCCATGTTCTCCGCTGATCGTGCCGCCCAGTTCGGTCGCCAGCGTGTGGACCTCTTCGGCGATCGCTTTCATCTTGTTGCGGTCTTCGGGAGTGTGCAAGTTTAGATAGGGTTTTACGTGCAATTCGCCGTGTCCGGCGTGCGCGTAATAGGCGGAGTCCACGCTGTATTTAGCCAGGATGTCGCCCTGGCGTTCCAAATAAATGGCTAGTTTCTCCGGTGCGACCGCTACGTCTTCCACGAAGCAAGTCGGCTGTAGCGGCCAACGCTTGCGATACAGCAGCGGCTCCGCCGCGTTGCGCGTGGCCCAGATTAGATCCTGGTCCGAAGCGTCTTCCACGATCACGCTACCGGTACCGGCCACGCGGCGAGACGTCTGCGCCAGCTTTTTTTGCACTTCGGCGGCCGTTTCGCCGTCGCGCTCGACGACGAGTACGAAGCGGGCCTCGGCCGGGATGAGTTGTCCAAACCGCTCGGTCAGTTCGGTACCGATATCGATAACCTTGTCGTCGATCATCTCCACCGTACTGGGTTGATCTTCCAACACGTCCACCACCGCCCGCGCCGCGGCGTCCAAAGACCCGAAGCCCAGGACGACGATGCCCTTGGCCTTGGGCAGCGCCACGACTCGCAGCGTTGCCTCGGTCACAATCGCCAGGGTTCCTTCGCTGGCGGCCAAGAGGCGCGGATAGTCGACCCGATCGCCGTCCAGAATACCGTCCAGCAGATAGCCGCTGCGGTTGCGCCCAACCTTTGGCGTATGGGTTTCGATCAACGCCGCGTCGCGGATGAGGCGCTTCCGAAGCGCTTCGTCCAGAGCGCGCATGGATTCGGGAACGGGCAGACCCTCTCCCACTTCCACGCAAGTACCATTGGCCAGGACCAACTTGAGGCGCACGATCTGCTCGCGGGTACAGCCGTACTTGATAGAGTGTGCGCCGGTGGAGTTGTTGGCGATCATGCCGCCGATCGTGCAGCGGTCGGCGCTGGCGGGGTCCGGACCGAAGGTCAACCCGTGCTCTGCCAGGGCCTTGTTCATCCGGGACAGGACGACTCCGGCCTGGACGGTCACGGTCCGATCGTGCGGATGGATTTCGATCTTGCGATGCATGAAGCGGGAGAAATCAATGACGATTCCCGGCCCCACCGCCTCGCCAGCCAGTCCGCTACCCCCGCCCCGGGGCACGACCGAAAGGCCGCCGTCGAGGGCGAAGCGGACGATCTGCTGGACGTCGGCGGTAGTTTTGGGCAAAGCCACGGCCGCGGGGAGGATCCGGTAGATGGAGGCGTCCGTGGCATATAGCGCACGGGTAATTTCATCGAAAAGGAGTTCCCCTTCGATTGCGTCGCGGAGATCGGAGAAGGCCACGGCGGCCATAGGTTTATATCCTGCGTGCGGAGCACGCAAAAAGACTAGGTGTCGTCCTGAAGATAGGGCTCGACCTGCTGACGAATGATTTCGTCCACGTCGGCCAGAGAAACGTGCTTGTACCAGACATTGTCCGGATAGATCATGACGTTGGGCCCCGCTTCGCAAGGGCTGAGGCACCCGGTCAGTGAGACGCGGATCTTTTCCTTGAGGCCCATCTCTTCGACGCGCTGTTTGAGCACGGCGCGGATCTTCTGCCCGTCTTCACCGCAGCAGCGCTTCGGCATCTCCGGCGCTCGCTGGTTGCCGCAGACGAATATATGTTTGGCCATGTGCGGGCTTGTTTTTTCCATGCCGGCGTGGCCTCCTTCCATGTGGACGGTGGATATGCACAACTGTTCGGTCAATGCATGATACCGCAAGAAAGACCGGATGGCAAGCGATCACGGGTTTCTCTTTACAGCCAGCGGCGCTCCGGTAGAATACGTGCATGGAGCACGATCACCATCCCAAAGAGGCGGGACACGCCCACGAACACATCGGGCCCCATCGCCATACCCACGTCCATCGGCACGCGGAGCGCAAGCGGCTGCGCGCAGTGATCCTCCTGACGGCCACAATGATGGTGGCAGAGATCGTCGCGGGGGTTCTTACCGGCTCCCTGGCCCTGTTGTCCGATGGATTTCACATGCTGACTCACGCGGGCTCTCTGGCCGTCAGCTATCTTGCCATCGTAATTGCCACGCGACGCAAACATCCGGAGAAGACCTTCGGCTATTGGCGAATCGAAATCCTCTCCGCATTGTTCAACGGGGTCACGCTGCTGCCGATCATCGGCTACATCCTCTACGAGGCTTACCAGCGGCTCGTGGAGAAGCCGGCGGTCGATTATACCTGGATGTTGATCGTCGCGGTGATGGGCCTGGTCGTCAACCTGGTCTCCGCCGGGATCTTATACGGTTCGGTCAAGGGCGATTTGAACATCCGCGGGGCCTTCATCCACATGCTCGGCGATACGTTCTCTTCGGTCGGTGTGGTAATCGCGGCGGTGGGGATTCAACTGACCGGCTGGACAGTGCTGGATCCCATCGCCTCGGTGTTGATCGGGCTGGTCATCCTTGCTTGGTCAGTCTCTCTGATCCGGGAGTCCGTGAACATCCTGCTGGAGGCAGTGCCGAAGGACGTGGCGATCGACCGCGTGGAAGCGACGATCCTGTCGGTCGAGGGCGTTCGTCACGTCCACGACCTGCACATCTGGCAGATCACATCGAAGATGTATTCCCTGACGGCGCACGTGGCGCTGGAAAACGTGCCGCTTTCGGAGGCGTACGCGATCCTGGACCGGATCGCCGGCCGGCTCGACAGCGAACATCACATCACCCACTGCAACCTGCAGCCGGAACCGGTCGGGGACGCGCCTACTTATTCACCCGACTGACGTAGCGACCCTCGGAGGTGTCCACCTGGATGACCTCGCCCGGTTCGATGAAGGACGGCACCTGGATGACCAGCCCCGTCTCCATCGTCGCTGGTTTAGTCTGCGCCTGAACCGTGGCGCCCTTGAGCGCGGGGTCGGTTTCTTTGACCTCCAGCTCCACCGAACTCGGCAGTTCGATCCCGAGGATCCTTTCCTGATACATCTGCACCTGCACTTGCGCATTGGGCAACAGGTACAGGATATCGTCGCCGATAAAGTCCGACTCGATGGTCCGCTGGTCGTAGGTCTCGGTATCCATAAAGACGTAACCGTTGGACTCCTTATACAGATACTCCATCTGCCGCTTGTCGATGTGGGCCAGTTCCACTTTGTCGTCCGGGCTGAATCGCTGATCGGCGATCGCCCCGCTGCCGAGGTTCTTCAGCTTCAACGTCATGTGGGCGCGGCCCTTGCCCGGCTTGCGGAATTCGGTATCCACCACCCGGTACAGTACACCGCTTAGTTCCAGCACCATCCCACGCTTCGCGTGGACCGTTTCAATTGACATACGCGCATTGCTCCTGTTGCTGACACTTGCTTTTCTTTGTGTCCCGGCGATCAGATCCCGACGGAAATGCCACCGTCGCAAAAGATCGTCTGACCGGTAATATACGCCGCCCCGTCCGACACCAGGAACGCGTGCAGGTTCGCGATGTCGATCGGTTGGGCAAAGCGACGAAACGGGATTTTCGATTTGATTCCATCTTTGATCTCCTCAGGCACGCCGTCGAACAGTTGCGTGTCCGTGGCGCCGGGCGAAACGCAGTTGACGTTCACGCCGTCTCGCGCCAATTCCAGCGCCAGGGTCTTGGTCATGCCGATGATCCCCGCCTTGCTCGCGGAGTAGTTGGTCTGCCCCATGTTGCCCAGGGCGCCAATGGACGCGGTGTTGACGATCTTGCCGCCTTTATTCTCCGCGAAGATCGGGATGACCGCCTGGCAGCATAGGAACGTGCCCTTCATGTTCACGTTGACCACTTGGTCCCACTGCTCCACGCTCATTTTTTTACAGAACGCGTCCCGAGCGATGCCGGCGTTGTTGATCAGGATGTGGACCGTGCCGAATTTTTCCGCAGCGGTCTGGACCATCGCCACCACGGAGTCCTTGTCCGATACGTCCACCTGGACGGCCACGGCGTTGTCGCCCAATTCGGTGGCGACTTTTTGCGCCCCCTCCAGGTCAAAATCAGCCAGTACAACTTTCGCTCCTTCTTCGACAAACCGCTGGGCGGTTGCCGACCCGATCCCGCCGGCGGCGCCGGTGATGATCGCGACTTTGTCTTTCAGATGTTCTTGCATGGTTCTTCTCCTAGTCTCTCATCATCAGTACCCATTCCCCTTCGAAGACCTGATCGCCGGTCTGCTTGTTCAGCACGGTGGTGAACGTCACGACGCCCCGACCGCCTTTGGAGGAGGGTTTGGTTTCCTTTACCGTCATCGTCATGGTGACCGTATCGCCCGGGAGCACGGCGCCGGTGTACTTGGTCAGCGTGGACATCAACGCCAGGGTCGTCCCTTCGAAGATACCCAACTGGTTGCCCAGTCCGGTTGCCACGGCGAAGCTGAGCGCGCCGTGTCCGATGCGCGTCTTAAACGGCGTCTCCTTGGCGAATTCCTCGTTGGTGTGCAACGGGTAATAATCTCCCGAGATCCCGGCGAAGTTGACGATGTCCGCTTCGGTGATCGTCCGCGAGGCGGTGGTATAGGCCTGCCCCATCTCGAACTGCGAAAACTTCAGCCCTTTCCACTGATAGGCCATCTGCTTTGCTCCTTTCTACGCTCCAATTTCCTTGGCAATAATCACGTTCAATATTTCAGAGGTTCCGCCGCCGATCAACAAAAACCGCGCGTCCCGCAGGTAGCGCTGGACCGGATATTCCATGGCGAACCCGTAGGACGCGAAGATCCGCGAGGCCTCATCGGCCACAAAGACCGCCGCCTCCGAGGCAACCAGCTTGGCCATGGCGGCCTGTTTGGTGTTCGGCAGGCCGTTGTCGGCGAGCCACGCCGCGTGGTTCACCAAATGGCGCGCCGATTCGATCCGCGTGGCCATCTCGGCCAGCTTGAACTGGATCGCCTGGAAACGACCGATCGGCTTGCCGAACTGCTTGCGTTCCTGCGAATAGCGCAACGCTTCGGCCAGCGCCGCGCGGGCCAGGCCCAACGATAGCGCGCCGGTCATGGTCCGAATCTCGCACAGGATCTCTTTCAGGCAGTCGTAGCCCGCGTTCTCTTCGCCCAAGAGGTTGCCCGCCGGGACGTGGCAGTCGTCCAGGGACAATTCCGTGGTTTCCGAGGCCCGGACACCGAGCTTGTCGATCTTCTTGCCCACGTTGAACCCGGGCGTGCCCTTTTCGATCAGGAACAGCGAGAACCCATCGGCGCCTTTCTGTTTGTCCGTTACCGCGGCGATCGTGAAGAAGTCCGCCACCGTGCCGGAGGTCAACCACATCTTCGAGCCGTTGAGCACGTAGTCCTCACCGTCCCGCACGGCCGTGGTTTCCATGGCGGAGATGTCGCTGCCCGCGTTCGCCTCCGTCATGCCGAAGGTCCCCAGTTTTTCGCCTCGCAGGGCTGAGACCAGCAGTCGCTGTTTCTGTTCTTCCGTGCCAAAGCGAAAGACAAAGTAGGTGCCCATCAACGACTGCATGGCGCAGGTGGCCGCCACCGACAGGGAACCGCGAGCGATCTCTTCGATCATCACGCAATAGGTCAACGAGTCCAGCCCCGAGCCGCCGTAGCTCTCCGGGTAGCGCAAGCCGTAATAGCCCATTTCGCCCATCCGCCGGAACAGGTCGTGGGGAAACTCGCCCTTCTCATCTAACTCGGCGGCGATGGGCGCGACCTCGGCGTCCACGAAATCGGCGACCGACTTCTTGAGGATCTCCTGTTCTTCGGTGAGCCGGAAGTCCACGACCTTACGATACCTTTTTCTTTTCCGCCAGATGAATCAGGACCCCAAAAGCGTCTTTGGGGTGGATAAACGCCTCCCGCCAGTGGTAGCCCTCAAATTGCGTTTCCGCCGGATAATCGATCCGGTGCGCGATGGCAATTCCCTTCGACTCACAATCGGCAATCGCCGCGTCCAGGTCGTCGACCTCCAGGGTCACATGATGGACGCCTTCGCCGCGGGTTTGAATGAACCGGTCGATAACGCTGTCTTTCTCGGTGCTCTCCAACAGCTCCAGGGTGCTGGGGCCGATCTTGAACGGACGGTAGCGCAGCTTCACTTCGTCGATGGTTTCTTCCGGTTGGAATTGCGCGCCCAGTTTCTCGAAAAAAGCCTGTGCCTTTTCGATCGACTCGACCGCGATGGCCACCCGTTCCACGTGCTTGAAGTGTGTCATCGGAACCCCTAGTTTTCGATTACCACCAGGGCATCGACCGCGATCAGATCCTCTTCGGTGACGATGACCGGATTGACGTCGATCTCCAGGATTCGCTCGTTGCCCATCAGCAGATCCGACAGGTTCGTCAGGGCGTCGATGACCCGCTTTCGCTGCACCGGCGGCTTGCCACGGAACTCGCCGAAGATCTGCGACCCGCGCAGCTCCTGGAGCATCTCCTCCGCTTCGATGTCGCTGATCGGACAGATCCGCGTTACTGTATCATGGATGATCTCCGTGAGAGTCCCCCCGATCCCCACGGTGATCGTTTTGCCAAAGACCTCATCGTGTCCGCCACCGATCAGGATCTCGCGCCCGGGCGCCAGCATCCGTTGAATCACGTACTGTCGCCCGGTCCCAAACCGGTCTTCCATCACGCGGAAGGCTTCGCGCAGCTCTTTTTCGTTGTGCAGGTTCAGGGCAAGCCCGTCGGCGTCGGTCTTGTGAACAATGCCCGGCACGCAAATCTTCAAGGCCACCGGGTATCCGATGAACCGGGCGCAATCCACCGCTTCCTTGATGTTCTCCACCAATTTCTCTTCGACAATCTCGATCCCATATTCCGCCAGGATCTGTTTCGAGAGATGTTCGTCAAACGCGTAGGGTCGTCCCGGCGGCAGCGGAGCCGCGATGGAGATCGCCTGAGTCAGGGCTCGCGACCGGGTCGGCGCCACCCTGGATGTACACGGCTTGCTGAAAGATTCGTGCACGCGCCGGTAGTCCGTCAAGGCCTTGTAAGCGCTGATCGCGCGCTCTGGTGTCGGAAAGTTCGGAATCTTCTGTCGAGCGAAAGACGCGGCGATCAACGGCGCATCCACGACAAAGGAGACCGTGGGCAAGCCGGTTTCCACTTGGGCCCTGGCAAAGGCCTCGCCGAATTCGACGCTGTCCAGACCCACGTTGATGGCGATCACACCCCCGACTTCGCCAGCGGCATAGACTTCGCGTACGCACGCGCCGTACTGCGCTGGGTCGATCTGCGGCGTCATGTCCACCGGGTTGCCCGCAGCCCCAAAGGCGGGAATGAGGCCGCAAAGTTTTTCCTGCAACGCATCGGAGAGCGGCGGCACGTGCAGTCCGATCTCCTCCGCCCGGTCCGCCGCGGCCACGGAGGGCCCGCCGGAGATGGTCAAGATCGCCACTGCGTCGTTGGTCGGCAGGGCCGAGCCGGAATGAGACAGGACCGCCGCCGCATCGAAGAAGGCATCGGTGTCGGTAAACAGCAGGACACCCGCTTTTTTCATGGCCGCCCGATAGATATCGAACGTTCCGGCCATGGATCCGGTGTGAGACAGCGCGGCCCGATGGCCCGCGTCGGTCCGGCCTGCCTTCAGTGCGATTACCGGCTTGTGCGCGGCGGCGCGCGCGGCGGCTTCGATGAATCGCGTGCCGTCTTTGATCTGTTCCACGAAGAGCGCGATCACGCGCGTGTCGTCATCGTCGGCCAGAACCTCCAGCAGATCCGCGTGCTCCACGTTTAACTGGTTCCCGATACTGGCGAACTTTGCCAGACCCAGTCCCCGCGCGGCGATCTCACGAAACAAAATACCACCGTAGGCGCCCGACTGGGAAACGAAGCTAATGTCGCCCGGCTCGGTCTGAATGTCCCAGAAATAGCTGGCGTTGAGCGCGTGGTGTCGATCAATGAGACCCATGCAGTTTGGTCCGATCAGGCGCATCTGCGTGTCTTCCAGGATCGCGGCCAGCTCCGCCTGCATGGCGCGCCCCGCTTCGCCCGCCTCGCCGAAGCCGGAGGACAAAACCACCGCCGTGCGAACGTTGGCCGCGGCGGCTTCGGAGACGGCCGAGACCACGTGTTCGTTGGGGATGGAGATCAGGCACAGGTCGATGGGTTTGCCGATCTCCATCAAGGACTTCTTCACCTCGCGGCCGAGGATCTCCCCGCCGGCCGGGTTGATCGGAACCAAGTCTCCGGAAAAGCCGGCTTCGATAACGTTGTTCAGAAGTTTGTGGCCGAGCTTCGCTTCGTTGCGGGAGGCTCCCACGACGGCGATCGTTTCCGGAGAAAACAGGTCGTTGAGATTACGACTCACTGCGATTTTTTTCCTTGAGTGCGTGGAGAATTTTTTCGGGTGTGATCGGAAGGCTATGAATGCGCACGCCGATGGCGTCGAAGACGGCATTGGCGATGGCCGGCGCCGTGGGCACCGAGCCCATCTCGCCCAAACCCTTGGCGCCGAACGGGCCTTCCGGGTCAATGGTCTCAACAAAATGCGTCTCGATCTCGGGCATGTCCAATGACGTCGCGATCCGGTAGTCCAGGAACGTCGGGTTCTTGACCTCGCCTTCTTCCACGATCAATTGTTCGGTCAATGCGTAGCCCATGCCCATAGAGATTCCGCCCTCGACCTGCCCTTCGGCTCCGATGGGTGAGAGCACGCGTCCCACGTCGTGCGCTGCCCAGATTTTTTTCACGGTGACCTGACCGGTCTCGGTGTCCACCTCGACCGCCGCGGCCTGGGTCCCAAAGCCGTAGGTGGCCGAGATGTTGCCTTTGTGGCCCGCGTCGGTCATCTCGTTGGGCGGGTCGTAGAACGCCTCGGTCGTAACGATGCTGCCGCCGCCACGGAAGTGGATCGCGCGGACCACCTTGCCGATCGGCAACGAGCGGTCCGCCTGACCGCTGACGAACACGTTGCCCTCGCGAATGTCGATCTCTTCCGGTCGGGCCTCCAGCATCTTCGCCGCGTGGAGTACGATCTTGTCTCGCGCCTGGCCTGCTGCCATCCGCGCCGCGTTGCCGGCGATGAAAGCGGTACGGGAAGCGTGACAGCCCACGTCCCAGGGCTTGATATCCGTATCCGCCGGCACGATCCGCACGTCCTCGAATGGTACGCCCAACTCCTCGGCCACGATTTGCGTGAGGATCAGGTCGGTCCCCTGGCCGATCTCCGTGGCACCCGTTACGAGGCCGACCTTGCCGAAGTCGTCTACTTTAACGATCGCGCCGCAACCGTCGGAGCGATAGATTCGCGCCCCGCCCGCCACGTTCAGCGTGGAGGCCATACCGATCCCTCGCGCGATCGGGCCGCCGTCGGTGCGCTCCCGCTCGGCGTTGATCCCGCTTTCCCGCGCGATGATGTCGATGCATTCGGGCAAACCACACGTCGTATACTTCGCGCCCGACGGCGTCTCGTCACCCGGTCGGTTCGCGTTGCGTCGGCGCACCTCGTCGGGCGCGATGCCCAACCGCTCGGCCAACATGTCCATGTGCGTCTCGATCATGAACGTGGCCTGCGGATTGCCGTAGCCGCGCATGGCGCCGGACGACGGGTTGTTGGAATAATAGGCCTCGCCATGGTAGCGGACGTTGGGTACGCGGTAGAGCGAACTGTTCGTATGCATCCCCACCACCGGTGTAAGCACGCCCCAGCTCACATACGCCCCGATGTCCAACAATACGCGCATCTCCCGCGCCAACAATGTACCGTCTGATTTGGCTCCGGTCTTAAGACGGCCCTTTACCGGTTGGCGCGTGGGTGTGTAGCGAAATTCTTCCTCGCGATTGAACAACAATCGCACCGGACGTCCGGCCTTCATGGACAGCATGCAGCAGACCGGCTCGAAGGCGTACATGTCCAATCCCTTGCCGAAAGCTCCGCCGATCAGCGGCTGGATAATCTTGGTCTTCGTCGCAGGAATCCCCAGGCACTCCGCCAAGTCGCGCTGCAACAGGAACGGGATCTGCGTGGGCGACCACAAGGTGAGATTCTCGTTCAGGTCGTACTCGGCGATCATGCAGGTGGGACCCAGGCAGCAGTGGTTGACGAAGGTCAGCTCAAATTCGTCCTCCAACACGATGTCGGCCTCGGCGAAAGCCGCATCCACGTCGCCGTGATTGAAGTCGTAGTCTTCTACGTGATTGGTGCCCTTGGACTCGTGGATAATTGGCGCGCCTTCTTTCATCGCGTCGGCCACAGTGAAGACCGGCTCCAAGTCTTCGTACTCTACAACGATCAGGTCGCAGGCCGCCTGCGCGATGTCCTCGCTTATCGCGGCCACCGCGGCGATCTCGTCCGCGTAGGAACGGACCTTGTCGCCCTTGAGCGGCGGATGGTCCTTGTGGAAGCCGAACGGGGTCACGGTCGAAAAGTCGGCCGCGGTAATGACTGCTTTGACGCCGGGCAGTTCCCGCGCCTTGCTTGTATCGATGGAGACGATGCGCGCGTGGGGCCGTTCGGAGCGCTTGATGCGCGCGTGGAGCATGCCCTTGACCTCCACGTCGTGGATGTACAGCGCCGCGCCGGTCGCCTTGCCGAAGGCGTCGGGCTTGGGCAAGTTCTTGCCGATGACGGCGAACTCGCTCATGGTGCGTCCTCCACGGGCGTCGCGTCGTTCATCCGCTCCGCCGCCCAACGCACCGCGTCCACGATCTTGGTGTAGCCGGTGCAGCGGCAGAGGTTGCCTTCTAGACCGCGGCGGATCTCTTCGTCCGTAGGCGACGGGTTGCGCTCCAGCAGGGCCGCGCCCGCCATAATCATGCCGGGCGAACAGAAGCCACACTGGATGGCGTTGTGTTTGACGAACCCTTCCTGCACCGGGTGGAGTTGGCGTTCGCGGGCCAGACCTTCCACAGTCACTACGTCGGTCCCGTCCGCCTCCACCGCCAGGGTCAGGCAGGAGTTGACCGACAGGCCATCCATGAGCACCGTACAGGCTCCGCAGTCGCCGGTGCCACAGCTCTTGTTGGTCCCGGTCAGTCCCAGATCCTCGCGCAACACGTCCAGCAGTGTGCGGTTCGGCTGCACCGTCAGTTCGTGCGGTTCGCTATTGATGGTCAGGTGGATCGCATGCTGCGCCATCCTACGCCTCCTCTTTCGCGGCGTGGAAGACACCGGCAAGGGCCCGGCGGGTCAATACCGCCACCATGTCCCGGCGGTAGTCGGCCGAGGCCCGCACGTCGGTGATGGGCGAACTTTCCGAGGCAGCCATTGCTGCAGCCTCACGGACCATCTCTTCGCTGAAGGGCTGGCCTTCGACGATTGTTTCGGCCTGCTTGGCCCGCAGGGGGATCGGCGCCACGGCGCCCAGGGCGATGCGAAGGTCGGAGGCGTATCCGGCCTCGCTGATTTGGGCCGAAACGGCCACGCCGACGATTGCGATATCGATCGCCTTGCGGACTGACAGGCGTTGGTAGTCGCAAAAGCGCCGGCCCGCATCGGGCACGTCGACCCGGACGAGCATTTCGTCCGGTTTGCGTGCAGACTTTCCGGGACCGAGAAAGAAAGCCTCTACCGGCATGGCCCGCTCCTGGGCCTCGCTGGCCATCACCGCGCTGGCGCCCAGGGCGATCAGCCCGGCAGACATGTCCGCGGCGGGCGATGCGTTACACAGGTTGCCGCCCACTGTGGCGGTGTTGCGGATCGCGGGACCGGCCATGCGCTTGGCCACCGATGACAGAAACCGCGCGGCGCGACAGGCGAAGGGATTCTCCAGCACGGCCGTCAGCGTGGCGAAGGCGCCGATCTTCAGGCCGTCGGTGCCGATTTGTTCGATGTAATCCAGGTTCGGTAGCTTCTTTGCGGAGATGACGAAACGCGGCTCCGCCACGCGGCGCTTGGTCTGGACCAGCAGGTCGGTCCCGCCGGCCAGGACGTTTGCGTTTTTTCCATGCCGGTGGAGCAGCGTCAAGGCCTCGGTCAGGGAGTTGGGCGCATGGTATTGGAAGTTTTTCACGTCGCGAGCCCCGGTTTCAGTTTGAAAATAGTGCCTCATTGCACCATATTTCCCCCGCCGGGTCAAGCGGATTGGGCGCGTTGACATCCACTCGACGGTATTGTTAGGATCGTGCCATCATGACGCAGCCGGACCCCAGCAACGATGAAGTTTTCGTGGATCC
Organism: Planctomycetota bacterium; assembly: GCA_029260815.1. Lineage (GTDB taxonomy): Bacteria > Planctomycetota > B129-G9 > JAJDCN01 > JAJDCN01 > JAJDCN01. The sequence continues at coordinate 35,063 of JAJDCN010000130.1, read as the reverse complement.
TGAAAAGCTCAGGCGCACCCGGCGCAAGGTCATCCTGATTATCGTCCTGATCCTGGTCGCCCTTCCGATCGTCACCTGGCTCAGTGCATGCTGGATCATCTCCGACCGGGTGGAGGCGGAACTGGACAAGATCCGCGCGCGCGGCGAGCCCGTCACGATCGCCGAGATGATCCCCCCACTTATCCCCGATGAAGAGAACGGGGCCCTTCTCCTGGTTGAAGCCATCCAGGAGTTTGAGCGAATTCAGAAGGATCCAGACCTGGCAACGTTGTGGAACAACTGCCAAAATGAAATCAGAGAATCACTCGATTGGGCGCAAGAAAATCCAAGCGACATTCAGAAATTGTTAGAGAGCTTTGCTCCCGTTCTCGACAAGATGGATGAGGGATTGGGGATGCCTGATTTTTGGTTCGATCTGCCTTATGAGCTTGGCTTTCAAGTGGAGTTTTCTGAACTAATTGGTCTGAGTTCTCTTGAAGCATTGCTGCAGATGCGTGCCCTCAATGCGCTGCAGAAGTCTGATGGAGACGAGGCTCTTGAGCAAGCGACACACATCCTCCGTCTGAGCAATACAATCGAGAGAACGCCCTTATTGGTTGTTGCGCTGTTGCGCACAGGCCATCAGAATACGAGCTGTAGATTGACGGTTCATATCCTGTCCCATGGGTCACCTTCGCCCGAGGGCCTTAGAGAAACAGCAACTCTGCTCTCCTCTTCTATGCCAACACGGGAATCTCTTGGGCGATCTATCTATTTCGAACGGGTCTTGGGTATTCAGATTATTGACAGCGTTCTAAAAAGACAGCTCTCAGCAGATTCTCGCCCGCTCTCAGCGTCTAAATCTCTTGTGTTATTGCTCCAGCGTCCGATTCTTCTGCTGGACAAGCAGCTGTATTTGAAGAACTTCAGACAGAATATGGAAATGTACGTTAAGCCTTTTTATGAGAACATCATGCCAACACCCAGGAAGAAAAACTTTCCTTTCTGGGCAAAGCTTGCGCGCGTGCTTGATCTCAACATTGTCGGAGTCAGGGAAGGTTTCGCTTATGCGGAGGCCCAAGCAAAGCTCACCGCACTAGCCTGTTACATCAAGGCAGATCAGCTGGAAGGCAAGGCCTTTCCGGCCGATCTCCGCGCGTTCGATAAGGATCTAATCACGGACCCGTTCTCCGGAAGGCCGTTTGAATTTAAGCGATCCGAAGAACAGATTGTTCTCTATTCGGTCGGTGAAGACGGCAAGGACGATGGCGGCATCCAGCCGGAGGACGAAGTGGAGCCAGGTAAATACAGCATCGCGCCGCCGGAAGAGACGAAGGACTTCTACCTGGTCATCCCGCTCAAACCATAAGCGGCGACTGCTGTACTTTTTGGTTTTCATGGTTCCGTCTGGGCGCTAAGATAGATGCTGGAAAACATAAGCGAATTATCCTGGGGGCCACATGAAAATCGCTTTGGCACAGATCAACCCGGTAATCGGGGATTACGAACGGAACAAACAATCGATCCTGGCGGCGATGGCGGACGCACGCCGCGCGGGGGCGACGCTGGTGGTGTTCCCGGAGATGGCGGTGAATGGTTACCCGCCGCGGGACCTGTTGGAGTATTCGGCCTTTGTGGACCAGGGCCGGCGAACGTTGGACGAGATCGCAGAGCAAACAAAAGATCTCCACGCGATCGTCGGCTTTGTGGACATCAACGACGGGGAACACGGACGGCGCTTCCGCAACTCCGCCGCGCTGCTGGGCGAGGGCAGGCTCATCAGCGTACATCACAAGACCCTGCTGCCGACCTACGACATCTTCGACGAGGATCGTTACTTCGAGCCGGCGGGCGAATTGGCCGTGGCCGAGATCGACGACTGCAAATTAGGAATCACCATCTGCGAGGACATCTGGGCGGATGAGTCTTTCGAGTATCACCGCCGCTATCGCCGCGATCCGGTGGCGGAGCTGGCCGAAGCAGGGGCCCAGATGATCATCAACATCTCCAGCTCGCCCTTCGAGGCGGGCAAGACGGGGCGCAAATACGAGATGCTCCAGCGGCGCGCGCGCGAGCTGTCGGTGCCGGTGATCTACGTCAACCAGGTGGGCGGCAACGACGAACTGGTCTTCGACGGCGGGTCCATCGTGTTCAACGGCGACGGACATATGATCGGCCACGGGCCGTTCTTCGAAGAAGGCTTGGTGGTGTTCGACACCGGCGAGCAGGGTCGCGAAGGTTGGGACTTGGCCGAGCCTATCGAGTTGATCCACGACGCGCTGGTATTGGGCGTGCGCGACTACGTGCATAAGTGCGGCTTTACCAAGGCGGTCGTGGGTGTCAGCGGCGGGATCGATTCGGCGGTGACCGCGGCGATTGCGGCGACCGCGCTGGGTCCGCACAACGTGACGGCGATCGCCATGCCGTCGCGCTATTCCTCGGAGGGCAGCACGTCCGACGCCTGGACCTTGTCCAGGAACCTGGTCTTGCCCCACGTAACGATCCCGATTGAAGAGATCCATACGGCCTTCGAAGAAACGATGGCCGAGGCATTCGCAGGGACCCAGCCCGACGTCACCGAGGAAAACATGCAGGCTCGCATCCGCGGCAATATCCTGATGGCCTACGCCAACAAGTTCGACGCACTGCTGTTGACGACCGGAAACAAAAGCGAGTTGGCCGTGGGATACTGCACGTTGTACGGCGACATGAACGGCGGGTTGGCGGTGTTGTCGGATCTGCCCAAGACGCAGGTGTACGAGTTGGCACGCTATATCAATCGCGGCGGCGAGGTGATTCCAAATCAAAGCATCCTCAAAGAGCCCAGCGCGGAATTGAAGCCGGATCAGGCCGATCAGGATTCTCTGCCGCCTTACGACGCTTTGGACGCGATTCTCGAACTGTATATCGAAGGCGCGAAAAGCATTGAAGAGATCGTCACGGAAGGGTTCGACGAAGCGGTGGTTCGTTCCATTGCGGAGCGTGTGGACCGAAACGAATACAAGCGCCGCCAGGCGCCGCCGGGGCTCAAGATCACGTCCAAGGCGTTCGGCTCCGGCCGGCGCATTCCCATCGCCAAACGTTTCCGGGCTTGACTCGGGAGCGTGCAGGATCCGACGGACGAGATGCGGATCAGTTGGTGCGGGGTAGGTGCTTTTTGACGTAGCGTTTGGCCCGAACGAGGCGATTGCTAACGGTTTCCACATTGGTCCCCAGCGCCTCGGCGATCTGCGTGTAGTTCATCTGCTCCAGATACCGAAGGGTCAGGACAACCCGATGCTCGTCCGGCAGAGCGGCCAGGACTTGGGCGACCTCAGATTGCGTCGATGCCTCGTCAGCCTGTTCGGTCGCGCCCGGTCGGCCCTCGACGCCGGCGAGTTGGTCGATTTCGCGCGGGTCGGCGCAGGTGGGCGCCTGCTTTTTGTCCAGGGAATCCAGAGCTTTGCGATTGGCGATGGTAAACAGCCAAGCTCTGAATTGGGCGGGATTTTTCAAATCAGAGAGGGAGCGGAACGCTTTGATAAAGACCTCTTGGACCAAGTCCCGAGCGTCCGCGGCATTAAAGACATAGCCGTATGCGATCGCGTAGACCTTGTCTGCATATAGGTCTACCAACTCTGCATACGCTTCTTGATCCTGTTGTTTTGCTCGATCTACTAATTCGATGTTCACGGCCATTTTTCCTTCTGACGGTTTGTCTTTTAACTCTATCTTCATCGCCGAAGCCCCCCCCTGAGCCGGCTGCACAGGAAACCACTAGACCGAACAAAGTCCAGCCGCATCCTGGTTTTGTTTCAACCGATAAACAATATTTTTCTGGGATTAAGCCTGTCGCGCGCAGATGGTTACTCAACCTGTGGCGTTTACCCGTAGCCTAATACCCGTAACTTGTGCCCGCCGTAGCTTGCGGGCCGTGAGGACAAGTAGCGTAGTCAACTTGCCCTTCACCTGTAATTAGTATACCCCAAGGCGAACAAAAGGTCAAATGAAAAATGCACGCCTATTAATGTTGTTTTGATGTTGGGGAGAGGAGTTCTAGGTACCAAGGCACCGGCTACAGGTGCCGTAGATTTTCAAGGTATGGTATCTCGGCTTGAAACGGAGCTTTTTGGCCATCGCATCTTGTGCAGCTTCGATTTTGTCATCCTTGAATTCGATGATTCGGTTGCACTTCAAGCAGACCATGTGGTCGTGGTGCGTATGACCCAGCTTGTGCTCGTAATAATTGGAACCGGCCCCAAAATCCTGGGCCTCCAGGACGTTGCTCTCGGTCAGCAGGGCCAATGTCCGGTAGAGCGTTGCCTTGGAGATATGGCCGTATTCGTTCTTCAATTGCTCGTATAATTCTTCAGCCGTAAAGTGCGTGTGAAGGGTCAACACCTTTTCAACAATTTGACGGCGGGGCTCGGTAAACCGCAAGCCCTTGTTTTTCAGGAAAGAATCGAATGCGGTAAGAAGTGGGTCCACAATGGCTCCGAATTCCCAGATGAACCGTCATTGTAAAAGATACCCGTAGGCGCTGTCAACCCATTCTGAAGACCCAACGCCCATTCGCCCCACACCGGTGGCCCCACCAGCAGCAACGCTTGCGCCTGCATCACCGACACACGGCTACCCGCGCCGGCTCCTACACCACGGCCCACACCGGAGCCCATGCCACCGACACACCGGCGGCCCCACCGGCGGAAACGCTTGCGCCTACGCCACCGGCACATCGCCAACCGCGCCGGCTCCTACACCACGGCCCACACCAGAGCCCATGCCACCGACCCGCCGCCGTATATGCTCCCGGCACCGCTCCAGCCCATGCCAGTGGCGCAAAACCTCTTTACTTTTGAGCTTGAGCCATGCACGCCCAAGACATAGTCCGTGCATGTTTAGGCACAATTCGGACACGCTTCGACACGTTTGAAACACGATTTGTAAAGAAAAGTTTCGCCGCCGCGGCCCAAAATCACATCCCTCAACAGCAGACCGCCCGGGCTCGAAATGACAACAACATTAAAAAACGGGGTGATCGGCAGCAAAAGAGCGTTGCTCTCCGATTTTACCGAAAACCATCTCATCGGTACAAGATCGGTTATTCCCAACTCGGAATTTATGGGATGGCCTCCAGCGATTTTTATTCATAAACCAAAGTGGACTTTTTGTTTTCCCATCGCCTTGCTTCGCGCAGGTCGCGCAACGCACTGCGAATGCGAAAGAGCCTAAGACGCCGCCTGTTATCCCATGATCAGCAGGGCCACGTAGGGAACCACATTGAAAACGAGAAAGACGATTTTGAACGCCCCGAGAAATGAGTAGATGATCACGTTAAAAGTTTCGCGCGGAAGGGGGAACCATTTGTTTTGTATGCGGTAGACCAAATCCGGCGCCGACATACACAGAATGGCCCAGAAGACCAACAGGCCTCCGTTCAGGATCGTACACCACATAAAGAATGTCGTGAGTGTCTCAATGCACATAACGTTCCTCCCTTATACAAGGTCAATGCTCATCAAGTGGTGCTGCGGGCGTTTTCTTTTTCGCGCGCGCCAGGCGCCATTTGAGATTCTTTTGAAGTCCGGCCTTAAGCGCTTCGTCATTTTCGGTCTCCGATTGAATACGGATTGCTTCGGTCACTGATTCAGCCTGGTTGTGCCGAAGCTCCTCGAAGGCGTGCTGGCGCACCGGCAAAGCAGTGTCTTGCAAGGCCCCGACGAGAACCGGCGTGTTGAGTTCCTCGGGAAAGAGACGCGCGGTCTTCAAGGCATTTAACCTTACTTCTTGATTTCCATCATTGCGCGCTGCGCCGAGAACGAGTTGTTGGATTTGGGGCTGTTCGAAAAGTCGGTAGGTGTCCTCCGCTTCCCCCTGGGCAAGAAATTCTTTCCCTTCCACTGTGATCGTCTTGTAGTTGCCGCCCATCTGTGATGAGGTACCCATGCTTCCCACGTCATTGGCCTGAAGAGAGCTCCACGCGTTGAGATAATCGAAGGCCTCTGCGCGCAGAGCCGGGTCTACGCTGTTCAAGGCCTGCCTCACACGGGGAATATCGTCCTGCATCGCCATGGGCAACAGAAATGCGAGAGTCTTGACGAGCACTTCTGGATCCGCGCCAGGCCCGGTGTAGCCCTCCAGAATTCTGCGCGCTTCAGGCTCTTGAAAGAACGCGATTTCCTGCAAGATTCCGTATTTCATTTCGGGAGTGAGGTCGCCGCCGGACAAGCGTGCCTCGACCTGTGCGAGCGTTGAAGGATCTTTGTAATAGTCGTGCAAAGCACGGATTGCCCCCTCGACAGCACCAGCTTCTTCCGATGTCGCCAGCAAGGTGTGCATCGGTTCTTTCGCCTCTTCTTTGAGCAACTGGCTGATCCACTGGATTGTACGTGCCTCAGTTTCACTTCCGTCGGACAAGGGAGATGCGTTGCCCTTTAAGATCTCATGGAGCGCAAACCGAGCCATATGTGGATTGGAGATCAGCCCGAAAAAAGCCATTTCCTCGCCTTTATAGAGTTTTTCGAAGGCTTCCTTATCCTCCTTTAAAGCCAGAAAAAGCTCTTCAAGCGCTCCATAAGCCGGTTCGCCCATCGCGAGCAGTTCGGGAAATGATTGAACAAAAGCCTTGCCGTCTTCCTCTTCGAACGCGGTAATCAGCTTTGCCTTCAGCGCGGCGACCTTTGCGTCTATATCGCTGGAACCGGCGGGCTCGACCGATAGGGAGGAAGTCGTCTCTGGCGGTTCCTGGCCCATGGAATCGTCCGAGGCTCGCAGACGAGCTTCCTTCAGGTCGCGTTCAATTCGTTCGATGGTTTCCTGGTTTTGTTGGTTCTGGGCGCGCAGAGCTTCCAGATCCTCTTTTGTAGAGTGGATCTTGGCAGTTTGCAGAATTGCCCACCCCACGGCCAAAGCGGCCACGGTGGCCAGTGCCAAAAACGAATTTTGTGTGTTGCGGGTTCCCATAATGCCCCCGATGTGAACAAAATGAGCGGTCTTGGATCAGACTCTATCGCGCGCGCCGCGTTAGATCAACGATAAAACGCGTCGGACAGCGTGCGACTCGGTATAACTTGGCAGGTCAGACACTGAAGCGGAAGTGGACGATGTGGTCGGGGAGGATTTCGTATTCTTTGCCCTCCAGGCGCATTTTGCCGGCGGCTTTGGCGCCTTTGAAGTCGCCGTGTTCGATGACGTCTTCATACGAAATGACTTCGGCGCGGATGAAGCCACGGGCGATGTCGGAGTGGATCTTGCCGGCGGCGGTGACCGCGGTGTCGCCGCGCTGGATCGTCCAGGCGCGCACCTCGTCCTCCCCCACCGTGTAAAAGGAGATCAGGTCGAGCAAGTGGTAACAGGCACGGACCACGCGGCCGCTGGTGGGTTCGGTGAGCCCGTACTCGGCCAGGAACTCGGTTTGTTCTTCGGCGGAGAGCTGGGCGATCTCCTGCTCGAGGGTGGCGCAGGTGGCGATCACGTTGGGGCCGCTGCTCTCGATTTGCGCGCGCAGGGCGGTGTCGGCGAATTGGGTCTCGTCCAGGTTGTAGACGGTCAGGCGCGGTTTGGCGGCGAGGAACTGGTAGGCGCGGAAGATTTTTTCCTGTTCGGGGCTGAAGTCGATGGCGCCCAGGGCGCCGTTTTCGATGGCTTCCCGCAGTCGCTCGAGCAGGGCGTGCTCGCGCTTGTCTTGTTCCGGGTCGCCGGACTTGCGCTGGATCTGCGTAGCCAGCTTGTCCAAACGCTTCTCGATAATCTCCAGGTCTGCCAGGGCCATCTCGGTGCGCAAACCGTCGAGTTCGGCCTCGGCCGCGGCAAGATCGCGCGGGCCGGCGCCGAAGTCGAACAAACCGGCGACCTCGATGAGCGCTTCTGCGTCTCGTGCGGCGGAAAGGATCCGGGTGCGCTGGTCGCCGCCGCTGCCGGCGGTGGGCAGGCCGGGCAGGTCGATGAATTCGACGGTGGCGTGGATGGTTTTTTTCGGTTTGTAGATTTCCGTCAGGCGGTCCACGTGCGGGTCGGGCACTTTGACAACGGCGTTGGAGCCCAGGGCACCCTTGCGTGCGGCGGTGGAGCCGCCGGGGGCGATCGCTTCAAACAGGGTGGTCTTTCCGGCGGTGGGCGGTCCGATCAGGGCGATTTTCATGCGGCGGAGACTCTCTTTCCGGCCACGCGGACCAGCAGGATGCCAACTTCGTATAGCAGAATTAGCGGGACGGCCATCATGACCATGGAGGGCAGGTCTGCGGGGGTCAGAAAGGCGGAAAGGATGGCCGCGATGAGGATGAAGTGCCGCCGGTAGTGATTGTAGAACGGCACGGTGCCCACGCCGATGTAACTAAGGAAGAGCATGACCAGGGGGGTTTCAAAGACGACCCCCATCATGAGCATGAGCAGCAGCACGAAGTTGATCACGTCGTCTACGCGCAGCACCGGGTCCAGCAGCTCGCCGGGAAAGTTGAGCAAGAAGTTTAACGTAATCGGCACCATGAAGAGATAGCACAGCACGGCGCCACCCAGGAACATCCCGATGGAGAAGGGGGCAAAGCGGTACACGTACTTGCGCTCGCGCGTCAGCAGGCCCGATTGAACAAATGCCCACGCCTGGTAGAGACAAAAAGGCGAGGCAAGCAGGAACCCGGCGTAGATCGCGATCTTGACAAACGGCATGAAGGCGCCGACGGGGTTGAAGTAGACCAGTTTGACGTTTTTCGCGCCGGACTCGGCCAGCACCTTTTCCACGGGGCCGATGATCAGGTCCATGATGTCGTTGCGGAACGTGTAACAGACGATGGCGCCAAGCACGATCACAATGAGGCACCGGATCAGGCGAACCCGAAGCTCGTCGAGATGGTCGCCGAAGGACATACGGCTTTCCGGTTCCACTCACGCCTCCATAGGAAACGGCCCCTCTCGTCGTAGGGGCCATTGGGTTTCAGAAGAAGCCATCGAAATCCCAAGAGGGAGTCACCGGCCTTGTCTCACGTTTGCCCTGTGGCTGGATTTCAGTTTCGTTTTTACTGGTCTACATCGAGAAAGGCGAGAATGTCCGCCTTGGAAATAATCTTGGAACTCAACCCCTGGGCCTTTTCCAGGTTGGCCGTTTTGTATTCCTCGCCCAGGACGACGTAGTCGGTATCCACGGAGATCTGGTGGACGATCTCACCGCCGTATTCTATGATCTTGCGCTCGATGTCTTTGATATCCAGGGTGATTCCCCACTTGTCGGTGGTGGCGAAGGCTCCGTCGAGAAAGAATTTCGGCTTTCGGCCTGGCATGAAAAACGGGTTGCTCACAAAGTCCCCGATGATGACCGGCAGGTTGGTGGCCTCTTGCCCCATCAATTCTACGTCCCCTTTGGGCCGGTACAGCTTTAGCAATGAAACCGGCGAGCCGGGATCCGTGGTACGGACCACGCCCAAGCTTTTTGCCATGGGGGCGGTCCCTTCCAGCTTGTAAATAAGGAAGACCATGCCGTTCTTGACGCCGTCGTCGGCGCCGAGATTCATGATGGCAATGTCTCCTTCCACATCGACGATCTTTCCGTCCGCTTGAAAGGAGTCCGCGGTAGTCACGACCTTGTCGGATTCGTCCTCCCCGGGCTCTTGAGTCTGTGTCAAGATAAGGACTTGATCCTTCAGATCCTTCGCCGTCGCTTCGGCATCTTTCGCACGTCGATTCAGATCGACCCGGATCAAGCGAAGTTTATTGATCTCCGCCAGGTGGGTGGCTTGCTTCTGTTCGTACGTGAGCCTCGAATCCGTCATTTCTTTGTTAAACTTCACAATATTGGCGTCGAGATTTTTCTGTAGTTCGCTGTTCTGAGATCCCAGTCGGTCGATGGCGTTCTGTTTCTCCTCCGCGGTGCGCCCCAGCGCTTCTGCTTTGCCCTCGGCGAGGTCCTTGGCTTGGGTCAATGCGTCCACTTCGCGTCCATGACCTTTGCGGAGCGCCCTGAGCAAACCGGCCAGGTCGATTGGCGTGTTTTCTTCATCCAGCAGGTCCTCATCCAGCAGGTCCTCGTCCGGCTCACTCGGCGCGTAGTTCTTCAGCTCCTCTTTGGCCCAAGAAGCTGCGGCGGCCCGGTCGGCGTCGGCTTGGATCAGAGCACTCAACTCGTCCTGTTCCTTGTACACCTGGGCGATTTCTTCATTCTTGGCCTTCACCTGCTTCTCCATCTGTGTGATCTTGGCCTCGTGGTCGGCGACCACAAAGACGTAGACAAGAATCACGCCCACGACACAGACCAGGGCCAGACTGATAGAGATGATAATGGGGGTGGTAGACGAATTACCCGATCGCATGGATTACTCCTCGATTCCTTTGCTCTCCCGCCCACTCGCGGGAGGCCTCTCCCTGCACAACGGCATGTCTCTTGTGACCCTCTTCAAAAGAGACATCGTATCTAAAACCGCTATTTTCCAGTATTTAAGGCGATCTGTCAACAAAAAATCTCCGCATTATCGCGTGCTCAAGAACACCAGGATCCCGGATTTGGGGATGACCTTGATCCCAAGACGGTTGGCCTGGTCCAGATTCTTCGGGTCATATTCGTTGCCGAACACCGCGTAGTCCGTCTCTTCGGTGAGCGACGCGGCAATGCGCCCGCCGTACTCTTCAATCCGGCGCCGGAGGTCTCGCAGATCGGTTTGCAACCCGAATTCATCCACTTGCACAAAACTCCCATCGAGAAAAAAGACCAGGTCGCGACGAAGCGCATGAAACGGACTGGCCACCCGATCGCCCTGGACAACCGGTCGGTTGCGCGCAACAGGGTCGATCAGCACGTCGGCCTCCATGGGTTGATACAAGTGGACCAGAGAAACTCCTTTGCCGGGCTCGACCTGCCGTACGACGGCCAGGCTCTTGCCGGTCGAATGATTGCCTTCCATCTGAACCACCAGGAAAACCATGCCGTTCATGACGCCATCCGCCGCGCCGAGGTTGATGACCGCGTTGTGACCATCGACCTCAAGCACCTCTCCCGCCGGGCGCAACACGGGCATCTCCGGGTTGTGCGCCGGCCGCCCTGGCTCATCCTCTGGGTCAGGGGGAGGGGGCGGATACTTGATTTTGTATGCCTCGAATTCTTTTTTTAGCGCCACGAATTGTCCGGCCAGCCGTTCCCCGTGATGTTGCAACACTTTTTGATTCGAGCTGGCCGTCGCCGTCGCCTTTTCCATTTCAACGTTTAGATTCTCGATTTGGCTTTGAAGAGACCCGATCTGCGTTGCATCTTGTTGGTGTACTCGCTGGAACCCATCGGTAAGCTCGGTAGTCTTTGTATCGAACCGGTCGTAGGTGTCTTGAAATTTTTTGCGCTCCAGATCAAGGCCCTGTTTGAGCACGGCCCGGTGCCGGTGCAGCCGATCGATGCGCGAGATCAGATCGGCTTCATCAAGCTCTTCATCGCCCAGGGATTCGGCGACAATTGCGCGCGCCTGGGGTGCAGAAGCGTTTCTGGCGATTAAATTGGCCAGCTCATAGGCTTGGGAGGCTATGGCCTCGCGGGCCTGAACCGTCCGAAAAAGCTCCTCACGGGTCTGTTGGTGTGCCGCTTGCTCGGCGGCGAGACCGAACAGATAGGTTCCGGCGGCGGCAAGAACCGCGACGAGGGCAACGCAGATCGATAGGATGTGAGGAAGGGCTCGTTCGTGTCGCATGGCGGGCTCCTGGATCGGGTCGCGCCCGGTGGGGGCGGTCAACTCTCCCTGCGCGCGCCGCCAGCCGATCGGCCCCTTCTTGGCGGGTTGCTACGCACGCGAGTATGCACCATTGCAGGGCGAAGTGTCAATCAAAAAAGGCCTTGACCCTCGACCGACGCCCTGCTACTCTCCGGTTTGAACCTGCGGATTTATTCACCGAAACCTGGCAATCTGCTACCTACATTTATTCTGCACATCCGGAACTGTTTATGTTTGATCCTGCCGTCCGATTGACATGGCACGCGCCCCCCGCCGGGCCGTGGGAGACGCGGTTCCATGGCTACGGGAGCGAAGGCTAAAAAACGACTGTTCCTGATCGACGGACACTCCTACACCTATCAGACCTACTACGCGATCCGAAACCTTAACGCACCCGACGGCATGCCGGTCAACGCGGTGTATGGGTTCACCAACCTGCTATTGCGGATTCTCACGGTGGACAAGCCCGACTACCTGGTGGTGACCTTCGACGCGGCGGGCAAGACGTTTCGACACGATCAATTCGCCGATTACAAGGCCGGCCGCAAGCCCATGCCCGACGACTTGGTCGCCCAGATGCCATTGATTCGCGAGGTAATCCAGGCCCTGCAAATCCCCATCGTCGAGTGCACCGGCTACGAGGCGGACGATCTGCTGGGAGCCCTGGTGCGGCGGGCGTCGAGCCAGGACGTGTACAGCTACCTCATCACCAAAGACAAGGACCTCAAGCAGCTCCTGGACGAGCGAACGGTCCTGTTCGACGTCGTGAAGAACGAAGAGTACAACGTGGAATCGCTCCAGGCGGAGTTGGGCATCACCCCGGCCCAGATGATCGACTACCTGGGTCTGGCCGGCGACAACGTGGACAACATCCCCGGAATCCCCGGCGTGGGACCCAAGACCGCGATCAACCTGATCCAGCAGTTCGGCAGCATGGAGGGCGTTCTCGCCGCGGCCGATCAGATCACCAAGCCGAAACTGCGCAGCAACCTGACCGAGTTCGCCGACCAGGCGCGGTTAAGCAAACAGTTGGCCACGATCGCCACCGACGCCCCGCTGTCGGTGGACGTAAAAGACCTTTCTATCCCGCCGATCGACGCGGAGAAGGTGCTGCCCCTGTTCGTGCGGCTGGGGTTTCGCAAATTCGCCGCGCAGGTTCAAGAAACCGACTCCTCTTCGGATGCAAGTACAGCGAGCGCGGAGGCGGCGGACGCAAACTACACACTGATCAACGACGAAAAGGCGCTCGCTGCGCTGATCAAGACCTTGTCCAAGCAAAAGATCCTCAGCGTGGATTTGGAGACCACCAGTGTCTCGGAAATGCGGGCACAGATCGTGGGGCTGGCGTTCTGCTTCAAATCAGGTGAGGGGTACTACGTGGCGGTCCGTGGACCGCTGGGGGGCAAGACCCTGGACCCGACCCGGACGCTGGCTGCGCTCAAGCCGGTGCTGGAAAATGCCGATATACTTAAGGTCGGACAAAATATCAAGTACGACGCCCTGGTCCTCTTGAATCACGAAATCCATCTTTCATCTCTCTATTTTGACACCATGATCGCATCCTACCTCCTACAGCCGGAACGACGCGGCCACAAGCTCGAAGAGTTGGCCCTGGCCGAGTTTAACTACCGGATGATCCCCATCTCCGAGTTGATCGGCAAAGGGAAGAAGCAGATCACCATGGATCAAGTTCCCCTGGAGGAGGTCAGCCGGTACGCCTGCGAAGACGCCGACATTGCGTTCCGACTCTACGAGGTCTACAAAGAGCGCATCGAACAGGAAGAACTGGCCAAGCTGTTTTATGAATTGGAAATGCCCCTGGTTCAGGTGCTGATCCACATGGAGTTCTCCGGCATCCGGTTGGATACCCAACTGCTGGCCCAGATGCAGGAGCAACTGGCCGACCGGATTTGCGAGATCGAGAAGGAAATCTATCAGAGCGTCGGGGAGCCCTTCAACATCGCTTCGCCCAAGCAATTGGCTGAAATCCTCTTCGAAAAACTCGGCCTGCGCCAAATCCGAAAGACCAAGACCGGCTACTCCACCGACGCGAAGGTGCTACAGGAGTTGGCCTGGGAACATCCGCTGCCGGGCAAGATCATCGAATACCGACAACTGACCAAGCTCAAGTCCACCTACGTGGACACCCTGCCGGAGTTGATCAACCCGAAGACCGGAAAGATTCACGCGTCGTTTAACCAGGCGGTGGCCGCCACCGGTCGGCTGTCCTCCTCGGATCCAAACTTGCAGAATATCCCGGTACGCACCGAACTGGGTCGACAAATCCGGGCCGCCTTTACCGTATCGGACCCTTCCAAAACGCTAATTACCGCCGATTATTCCCAGATCGAGCTACGGATCCTCGCCCACCTGTCCCAGGACGCGGCACTGCTCCAGGCATTTCGAGACGGGCGGGATATTCACACCGAGGTCGGCTGTCAGGTCTTCGGCGTCAAACCGGAAGATCTAAAAAAAGAAGATCGAATCCTTGCAAAAGCAGTGAACTTCGGTATAATCTATGGTCAGTCGCCATACGGCCTGTCTCAAGAGTTGAAAATCCCACAGGCGGAAGCCAAAGACTTCATCGAAAAATATTTCGCGACCTACCCTGGAGTCCAACAATTCATAGAAGAAGTCATTCAGAGCGCCCGAAGCCAGGGCTACGTGAAAACCATGCTGGGGCGACGACGGGGAATGCCGGACATCGACGCGCGGCAGCGACAGGCTCGAGAATATGCGGAACGGACCGCGGTGAATACCGTCATTCAAGGGTCCGCGGCGGACCTGATCAAAGTGGCCATGAACAACATCCTGAAGCACATTCACACCAGCGGATCCCGCGCCCGGATCCTGTTGCAGATTCACGATGAACTGGTCTTTGAAGTGCCCACCGAAGACGTGGGCATGGAATCGAAGACCTTCGAAGAACGGATGACCGGAGCCATGGACTTGCGCGTGCCGCTCACGGTCAACATCGCGGTCGGGGACAATTGGCTAGAAGTGGAATAACAGGCCAACCCGGGCGCCCGGTACCAGGTATGCAACGAAAAGGCGATCTCAATTCCGTCGAACGACGCCTCTATCTCATCGGCGTGATCGGTGCGATCGGTGCGGGAAAGTCGACAGTCGCCAAACAATTGGAAAAACTCGGCGCAGTCCGGATCGACGCGGACGCGATCTGTCATCAACTGTTGGAGTCGCCGCAGGTCATTGATGCAATCCGGCGGCGTTTCGGCGAATCGGTGATCGACGCTCAGGGCCGGGTCGACCGACCCACGCTGGCCGATCAGGTCTTCGACGATGCAGGGCGACTGGGGCAGCTTAACGCCATCCTGCACCCGCGGGCCAAGCAGGTGATCCTGGATCGCATCGCCGACTTGTCCGGCCACCGCAAGGGCCTGAAAGTGGTGTTGGAGGTGGCCCTGCTGTTGGAATCCGGATGGGACCGGCTCTGCGACGCGATCCTGTTTGTGGAAGCGGACGAAGAGCAACGCAAACATCGGGTCGTGGCGGACAGAAACTGGAGCGTCCATGAGCTGCGCCGACGCGAACAACACCAGAAGCGTGAAAGTCAGAAGCGGGCGGCCGCAACTGTCATTATAAATAACACGGGAACTTTAGACCATACACACCAGCAGGTCACCGAATTTTGGAGGGGCCTCGGGAGGTAAACGGAATGCCAAGTCCAAAAATCAACAACAAATCAGAAAAAGAAAAGGCCACGACGCCCAGCGAAGGGGGCGCCGCGAAAACGCCGACCACCGAAGGGCGTCGTCGCAACGGGGGCTCCAAACCCTCCAACAGTTCCACAGCCAACGGCGGCTCCCGCGGCCATTACAATAATGCCAGCGGGAACGCCACAACCGAAACGATCGACATCCGGGCGGCGGAAAAAGATGCGGAAAAAGCCGGCCAAATCATCCACATTGCCCAGCTCCAGCGCATGAGCGCCTCCGATTTGATGACGGTCGCCGAGAAGGAAGGCGTCAAGGAATACCTGGGCTTAAAAAAGCAGGAGATCATCTTCAAGATCGTCAAGGAGCGAATCAGCAACAACGGCTTGATGTTCGGCGAAGGGGTCCTGGAGATCCTGCCGGACGGGTTCGGGTTCCTCCGCTCGCCGGAGTACAACTACCTGCCCTGCCCGGATGACATCTACGTCTCCCCCTCGCAAATTCGCCGCTTCGGCATCCGTACGGGCTCCTACGTCTGCGGTCAGATCCGTCCACCCAAGGATAACGAACGCTACTTCGCGCTGCTGCGCGTCGATGAAATTAACCACGACAAACCGGACAAATTACAGGACAAGATCGTCTTCGCTGACCTCACGCCCCTGTTTCCAGATGAACGGCTGATCATGGAAACCACGCCGGACAACGTGTCCATGCGGATCCTCGACCTGGTCTGCCCCATCGGCAAGGGCCAGCGCGGCCTGATCGTGGCGCCGCCACGAACCGGCAAGACGATCCTGTTGCAACAGATTGCCAACTCCATCGCGGCGAACAGCCCGGACATCAACCTGATCGTCCTGCTCATCGCCGAGCGGCCCGAAGAGGTCACCGACATGCGTCGCACCGTCAAGGGCGAGGTCATCGCGTCCACCTTCGACGAGCCACCCAGCCGCCACATCCAGGTCTCCGAACGGGTTCTGGAAAAAGCGAAGTGCCTGGTGGAATACGGCGAAGACGTGGTGATCCTGCTCGACTCCATCACACGGCTAGGCCGGGCCTACAACACCGAGATCCCCCACTCCGGCAAGATCCTGTCCGGCGGCGTGGACGCCACCGCGCTGCAAGGGCCCAAGCGGTTCTTCGGGGCGGCGCGCAACATCGAGGAGGGCGGCTCCTTGACGATCCTGGGCACGGCCCTGGTCGATACCGGTTCGAAAATGGACGAGGTGATCTTCGAGGAGTTTAAGGCCACCGGCAACATGGACCTGCACCTGGACCGACGGATGGTGGAGAAGCGTATCTATCCGGCGATCGACATTAACCGGTCCGGTACGCGAAAGGAAGATTTGCTGCTGGATCCCGAAGAGATCAAGCGTATCTGGATTCTGCGCAAAGTGCTCAATGAGATGAACATCACCGAGGCGATGGAACTGCTCACCGAGAAATTGAAGAAGACCAAGTCCAACGCCGAGTTCCTGCTGACCTTCGGCCGACAGGCCTAAGCGATCACAACTCCCCGGATTAAGGCTCCTGCAATTCGCGCACGTTGGGCAAATCGGAAAGACCGCCCAGGCCGAAGTGGTCCAGAAAGCGCTTGGTGGTTCCGTACAGCATCGGCCGGCCCAGGGCATCGGCCCGGCCGGCGATCCGTACCAGATCTTTTTCCATGAGACTTTTGAGAATCGCACCCACCTGCACGCCGCGGATCGCCTCGATGTCGGCCCGCATCACCGGCTGCCGGTAGGCCACGACCGCCAGGGTCTCCAGGGCCGCGGGCGACAGCTTTCCGTCGGCCTCCTTCAAGTGCAACCGCTCCACCCAGTCCACATAGTGCGGGTTGGACAGCATCTGCCATCCGCCGCCCAAGTTCTCCAGCGTAAAGCCCCGGCCGTCGGCCACGTACCGCTCCCGTAACCGGACGATGACCGACTCAACCGTATCGGTGCGCACGCCGGCGGCCATGCTTAACTTTACCGTCGTAACCGGCCGGGCGGAGGTAAAGATCAAGGCTTCGAGGATCCCCTCGATCTGTTCAGGCACCGCCTCGGCCTCCGGCGTCGGCTCGTCATAGGCATCGGGCTCCGCTTCACGCACCGGTTCTTCGGCTGCTACCTCTTCGACGTCCGGCAGGTTCGCCTCGTCGGTCTCGGTTTGTTCGATCTCTTTATCTTCCACGCTGGGTTCCATGGGTCATCCTTCGCCGTTCTTAAATGAAGATGGGCAAACTACCATAGGCGGGACCAGGCTGTCAATTCTTCTTACCGCGGTTCTGGGCCATGACGGTCTGAACCAACATTCCCGCGACGCCGAACATCAGTAACAAAACGGTCACAAAGAATGGCAGAGTCATGAACGCAATGAGGTCGGTGGTTTCGCGCCATTGTACCCGATCGTTCAACACGTGGGACCAGATGTCAAAATGCCCGTAGGCTTGCGCCAGCAGGGCCGCAACAAATACAGCCGTCACCGGCCAGCGGATCCAGATGCGGGTCCCACGGGCCCCGTGAAAAAACGATAGAAGGCTTCCGCCGATGACAAAGGGGACCAGAAATACCGCGGCATAAAGATAACACCGCCAGGTCAGCAGCGGAGACAGGATAGAGCCCAGGATCTCCGGTTGCGAGGCTTTGGCCAGGACCGGGATCGCCAGCCCCATCCCAAAACCGACCACCGCAAAGAGCCGTGTGAGTCGAAACGGATGATTGACGATCGAATTGGAAGAAGACTCGGACGCCACCGGCCGGCTATTGTTTTGCGCCATGATCGCGCAGAAACTCGGCAATCTCGACATGCCCGCCGGCAACAGCGTTGCCCAAGGGCGTGGTATCCAAACGGCTGCGGGCCTCCACCGGCGCTCCGGCGGCCACCAACATCCGCGTAATTTCCAGATGCCCTACCGCCGCGGACAGGTGCAGTGCGGTCTTGCCATTGTTGCCAATATGGGCCGGGTCGGCGCCGCGAGCAAGCACGAGCTTGACGATCTCCGGGAAGCCCTTGTAGGCCGCTTCCATCAGGGCCGTGTCGCCGATGTCCTTGACACCCACGTCTACCGGTGTGCCGGCGTCGAGCACGACTTCGACCACCTTCGTGTGACCGTTGAGCGCCGCCAGGTGCAGCGCCGTGTGGCCCATGCCATCGAGCTGCATGACTTCGGCGCCCTGCGCCGTCAACAAGCGGGCGATTTTGGCGTGGCCGCCCTTGGCCGCGTAATGCAAAGGCGACTCCTTGGCGTTATCCACCACGTCAAGTTTCGCACCCGCCTTGAGCGCCACCTTGGCGCACTTGTATCGGCCGCCCAGGACCGCCAGATGAAGGACCGATTTGCCATTGTTGCCGATCTGATGGATGTCGGCGCCTTGCTCGAGCAGCAATTGTGCGATCGCCGGATGGCCATAATAAGCGGCTTCGTGCAAAGGAGCATCTTTTGCGATGTCCGGCGCGTTGGGATCGCCGCCACGGTCCAGCAGGAAACGGGCCGCCTGGATGTTTCCATACTTCCCCGCGTAGTGGAGCGGCGTATGTAGGTTGTCGTCCGTGGCCACGACCAGCGCGGGCTTGGCCGCGTACAACTTATGGACCATGACCATGTCGCCGTGCTTGACCGCCCGCAGCATGTCCGCGGACGTCGCTTCCAGAACCGGCTGCATGACCAGCGCCATGGACGCGCATCCCGCCACCAGGACCGTCATGAAAACTGTCACTACCGTCTTTCCCATCATCGCCTCCTGTGTATCCGTTCCAAGTCCCATGAGTATAGTCGCCCTGTCCGCCAGAGCAACCCCCAATCACGAATCGCCACGATCCTCGGCCCCGGCCGCTGGCCATTGTCTTCCGCGGAAAGGGTTTGATGTAAACAGAGATTGGGCGTATAATATAAGTGTATTAGCGACGGGGATTTGGCGTCTATGTGGAGGGCGGATGGGACACTTCCCGATACTGATGAATCTGACCGATCGGCCCTGCCTGGTCGTGGGCGGCGGTACGATCGCTGCGCGAAAGGCGCAGGACCTGCTCGCGTGCGATGCAAAGATCGTCGTGGTGGCCGAGACTCTCTGCACTCAGATGAACGACCTGCCTGGCGTGACGATCCATCCACGGCGATTTGAAGAGTCCGACGTGCGCAACATGACATTGGTCATCGCCGCGACCGACGACGAGGCAGTCAACCGGGCGGTCTACGGGGCCGCACACGCGCTGGGCATCCCGGTCAACGTGGTAGACGTGCCGGATTTGTGCGACTTCATCGTGGCCTCCACGGTCCGGCGCGGCGATTTCGTCGTGGCCATCTCTACCTGCGGCGCGGCGCCGAGCCTGTCGCGCAAGATCCGTGTGGAACTGGAAGAAAGGTTCCCGGAATACTACGGAGACTACGTGGAGCACTTGATGCGCCTGCGGGATCACGTCAAGGCGTCCGTCCCGGACGAGCCGACTCGCCGGGCTATCTTCGAGCGGCTGACTGAACCGGACATCCTGGAGACCCTCCGTACCGGCGGGATCCGGTCGGCGGTGGAGCAGATGGAAAAGATCGTGACCGAAGGCATAAACGGGAGCGACCGTGAAAGTATTTGAAGTCTGGGCCTTCCACGGCTCGGCAGTCTTTTACTTGTTGACCGCGTTTTGGAGCGTCGCCTATTTTATCTGGGACCGACGTTTTCGGTTGCGCTGGGGACAGACATTTTTATCGATCGGCTTTGTCCTGGAGACCCTGGCGCTGATCGCGCGCGGTTTGCGGACGGGGCAGCCGCCGATCTTTTCAGGTTTCGAGTTCCTCGTGTCGGTGGTCTGGGCTCTGGTGGCCTGTTGCCTGGTCATGAGCATCCTGTTCAAGGTCCGTCTAATCATCCCGTTTGCCGTGCCGGTCATCGCGATCCTGTTCACCTTGTCGGTAATCAACTTCTCCACCCACGGAGCAGACAAACAAACCGAACAGATGGAACTGGTACACCGCCTGTGGGTTGGTTTCCATGTGGGCGCGCTGATCATGAGCATGGGATGTTTCATCCTATCCTTTGCCACGTCCTTGATGTACATCCTGCAGGAGCGGCGGCTCAAGTCCAGCACCGGCGCCACCGGCTGGGCACGACGTCTGCCCGCCCTGGAGAAGCTGGACCGGCTGAGCTTTGGATCCATCGGCTACGGTCACCTGTTGTTGACCCTGGGGTTGTTGATCCCGGTGGTCCTGGCAGGCGAGGAGGGGTTGGAGCCGGGCCCGGGCTCCCTGGTCATCTGGGGACTGATCGTCTGGGTCATCTATGGAAGCCTCTTGATCACGCGAGCTAAGATGTTGTTCGGACAGCGCCGGATTGCGTTGCTAACTGTCACCGGTGCGGTGCTGGGAACGCTGGCCTATCCGTTTATTCGGTTCCTGCTGGATGCAGGGCCGCGCATCCACAAGGCCCTGGGGTAAGGATATAAACGTCGAATGGAAGTCGTCGTTATCGGTTTGAATCATAAATCCGCCCCGATCGAAGTGCGCGAAAAGCTCGCCTTTTCCGGCAGCCAGCTCCCCCAAGCCCTGGCCGAATTAAACCGGTGCACGGGCGTCTCCGAGGCGGTGATTGTATCTACCTGCAATCGAACCGAATTGTACGTCACGAGCGAAGAGGGTTTGTTTGGCAATACACAGGCCGCTCAATTTCTGTCGGAATTCCGCGGGCCACCACGGGATGCGTTCGAGAGCCATTTGTACGAATACACGGGAATCGACGCGGTGCGCCATCTGTTTCGGGTCATCAGCAGCCTCGATTCGATGGTCCTGGGCGAGACGCAGATTCTAAGCCAGGTGAAACAAGCTTATATGGAGGCATTTGAACACGCGTGTACCGGAAAGTTCTTCAACCGCCTGTTTCAAACCGCCTTCCGAGTGGGCAAAAAGGTCCACACCGCCAGCTCCATTTCCGAGCGGAAGGTCTCCGTCAGCAGCGTGGCGGTGGATTTTGCCGAACGGATCTTCGAGGACTTCTCCGGCAAGACCGCCATGGTCATCGGCGCCGGCGAGATGAGCGAACTGACACTGGAACACCTGCGGGAGCACGGCATCGGCGCCACCGTCGTGGCCAATCGAACCCACGAAAAGGCGGTGGGCCTGGCCGAGCGGATCGGTGGACGCGCGGTACGCTTTGACGCGATCGAAGAAGAGCTGTCACGCGTCGATATCGTCATCGCCTCCAGCGGCGCGCCCCACTTCGTAATCGAGCCCGCGCAGGTTCGGCGAGCGATGCGCACGCGCAAGGGCCGCCCGATCCTCTTCATCGACATCGCCCTGCCCCGAGATATCAATCCGGACGTCAACAGGCTGGACAACGTGTACGTCTACGGCCTGGACGACCTGCAGACCGTCGTCATGCGCAACTTGGACGCCCGGGAGAAGGAGATCGAAAAATGCACCACCCTGATCGACAAGGAGGTGGAGGAGTTTACCGGTCAGATGCGGCTGTACAACGTGGAGCCTCTGATCACTCGCCTGCATGAGCGGGTGGAACAGATCGGCCGGTCCGAGAGCGAGCGGGCGATTCGCCGCCTGGGCGACCTGAGCGAGGAACAAAAACAGGAAATCGCCTATATGGCCGACCGGCTGGTCCACAAGATCCTGCACAAGCCCCTGGAAATCCTGCGGTCCGACGCAAAGAACGGCGGCGACGGCCGCTACATCGATGCGGTCCGGCATATGTTCGGCATGGAGGAAGACGGGGAGTCGGCCGAAGAAGAAGAAAAGGATTGACCCTAACTGTATGACTTGCTACCATTTCTGACCCAAGGGGTTGATGACAACCCCGGGCGCGAACAAGGAGATACCCTTGGAAATTAAAGTGATTTCGAGGCACCTGGAACTGTCCAGCGACCTCAAAGCCTATGCGATAAAAAAAGCTGAAAAACTGAAACGATTTTTGACAAGAATTAAATCCATCGAAGTCGTTTTAAGTAATCATCGGGAGCAACAGACCGCCGAAATCATCGTAACGCCCCAGCGCGGGGAAAAACTGGTGGGCAGTTTCTCCGACAGGGATCTGCGCGTCTCCATCGACCGAGTAGTCGCTCAGATGGAACGGCGGCTGGCCAAGCTGAAGGACAAAGTCAAGGAACACCGCAAGGGCCTCGAGACGGGTTCCGCCGAGCGGCTCGAGAATATCGACGCCGACGAAAGTGCAAAAAACGGATGAAAGACAAACCCACTGGTTGAGGAGCCTATGTTACTAATCGACTTGGTCGTTGAGGATGCGATCACTACAAATCTCCAAGCCACCGACCGGCAAGGCGTCATCAAGGAATTGGTGGAGGCCCTGGCGGCTGCCGGTAAGATTTCCAGCGAGCACGTCGATTCGATTGTCAAATCGATCATCAAGCGTGAGAAGATCGGCAGCACCGGGATCGGCAACGGAATTGCGATTCCGCACACCAGCCACAAATCGGTTGAAAACGTAATGGTCGCCTTCGGGCGCTCCGCCAAAGGGGTCAACTTCAACGCCCTGGACGGGGAGCCGGTCTACCTGTTTTTTCTGGAGCTCTCCTCGGAGGATCAACAGGCGGAACACCTGGGCGCCATGCGTTCGATCGTCAAGGCGGCCCGGGACGAGAAGTATTGCAAATTCCTGCGGCAAGCAAAGACGACCGATGACATTCTCGATATTTTGACCGAGGCCGATGAAGAAACAAACTAGTACCGAAACTGCAGCCGGCTCGGTGGAAGCGGCTCAAACGGTCGGGGCTCGTTTTGTTGCGTTTGGTGGTGGCACGGGGATGTCCACCCTACTACGCGGTCTCAAAAAACATTCGGACAACATTACCGCGATCGTCGCTGTCTCCGACGACGGCGGCAGCTCAGGCCGCCTGCGCAAGGATTACGATATCCCGCCGCCGGGCGATATCCGTAACTGCCTGGTGGCTCTGTGCGACGCAGGCGAGTTGATCGAGCAGTTGTTTCAGTATCGCTTTGAGGAGACGGACCTGAAGGGCCACAGCTTCGGGAATCTGTTTCTCACGGCCCTGACCAAGGTCACCGGAGACTTTCAAACCGCGCTGCAGGAGGCCAACCGGATCCTCCGCGTTCGGGGCAAGGTCCTGCCGGCGGCGCCGACAAAGGTCGCGTTGATCGCCCACCACGCCGACGGCTCCAAGAGTACGGGCGAAAAAGAGATCTCGCGCAGCAAATCGGAAATCGTCAAAATCTCACTCCGGCCCGAGCAGGAGCCGATCTCCGCGGAACTTCGAGAGGCGATCGACCAGGCGGAGGTCATCCTCCTGGGACCCGGCTCTCTGTTTACCAGCGTGATCCCGACCCTATTGGGACCGGACACAGCCGCTCGGATTCGCGCCAGCCGGGCGTACAAGGTTTACGTTTGCAACGTCATGACGCAACCCGGGGAAACCCTGGACTACAGCGTTGCGGATCACATTCGAGCGATTGAGCGACACGTGGGCCAGGGACTCATCGATTGCGTGCTGGTCAACACCGGCGAGATTCCCGAAGCCCTGGGCGAACGTTACGCAAGAGAAGGAGCCGTCCCAGTGACAATCGACGAAGAAGAAATCGATCGATGCGGTGTGCAGTTGGTATCCCGGGACATCGGCTGTTCCCAGGACTACGTGCGTCACGACTCGGACCGGTTGGCCGATGCGATCCGGACGATCTTGACCCAGCGGAGTCGGTGCGAATGAGCGACACGTGCGTCATAACAATCGAATTGACGAATAAATACGGGCTCCATGCGCGCCCGGCGATGCAATTTGTCGACGTGGCCAGCAAGTTCGAAGCACGCGTCAGCGTGGCCCACGGCGATCAGGAAGTCGACGGCAAGAGCATCATGGGCGTCATGATGCTGGCCGCTGAACACGGCACCGCACTGACCATCAAGGCCGAAGGGACCGACGCCAAGGCCGCACTGGACAGCCTGGTGGAGCTGGTGGAAAGCAACTTCGGAGAGGAGTAGCCGGCCGGAATCGAAGAACTTTCCGCGGTTTGGCTCGTTGGCGAAATCGCTAGTGTTACTTCGCGTTCGATGGGAGCGGAGGCTCTCCGACGGTAGACCATGGAAATCAAAAAAGGCATCAAGGTTTCTCCAGGCTTTGCGATCTCCACCGCTTTCGTGCTTGATAGCGAGGAGTTTCGCATCCGCCAGCGGTTTGTCCGTGACGACGGCGCCGACGCGGAAGTGGAGCGGTTTGAGAAGGCCGTCGTCGAGGCGGCCAAAGAGATCAAGCTGATCCAGGAACAAATCAACGAGCAAGCCGGCAGCGAATACGTTCCGATCTTCGAGGCCCACCTCAAGATGCTCAAAGACAAGAGCATGCACGACGAGGTCAAGAGCCGGATCCTCCACAACAAATTCACCGCGGAATACGCCATCTCCCGTGTCCTGCGTCGCTTCATCAAGCACTTTCGAGGCATCGACGACAACTACTTCTCCCAGCGGTTCCAGGACATCCAGGACATCGAGAAACGCTTGATGCGCTTCCTGCTGGGTGAAAAGCGCGAGGCCTTGAACACCCTTCGACACGCGGTGGTGCTCATCGCCCGGGACCTGACACCCTCTCAAGTGGCAACGCTGAATACCGATCATGTGGTAGGTCTGGCCACTGACGCCGGCGGTCCCACCTCTCACAGCTCCATTATGGCCCGTGCCCTGGGAATCCCCGCGGTATTCGGCCTGGAAACGATTACCGCGGACATCTCCGGCGGTGACAAGGTCATCATCGACGGCAATACCGGCATGGTCATCGTCTCCCCCGACGTGGATACGCTCAAGCGATACGAGGACTTGGCCAAGGGCTATCACGCCTTTGAGGACAAGCTCAAGAAGCTCAAGAACCTGCCCGCCAAGACCACCGACGGCGTAAAAATCCGGCTGTTGGCGAACATCGAATTGCCGGGTGAGCTGGAAGCGGTGAAAAATACCGGGGCCGAAGGCATCGGCCTGTTTCGCTCGGAATTTCTATACATGGACAAACAGCAGAAGAGTCGGGAGGAAACCGAGAGCGAGATCTACAGCCGAATCGCCAAGGAAATGGGCAACGCCCCGGTCGTCGTGCGGACTTTCGACTTGGGAGCGGACAAGTTTTTTGAAGGCGTCGAGAAGCCTTTGGAGAAGAATCCGTTCCTGGGCCAGCGGTCGATCCGGCTGTGCTTCGATGAACTGGACATGTTCAAGAGCCAACTCCGCTCCATTCTTCGGGCCTCCGCCTTCGGCAACGTTCGCGTCCTGTTCCCGATGATCTCTTGCCTGGAAGAGGTCAAGCGCGTCAAGCTGATCCTCTCGGACGTGATGGAAGAGTTGGAGGAAGACCGGATTCCGTTCAACAAAAACATTCAGACCGGGATTATGATCGAGGTGCCCAGCGCCGCATTGATCATCGACCTCCTGGTCAAAGAGGTCGACTTCTTCAACATCGGCACCAACGATTTGATCCAATATACCGTCGCGGTCGACCGGCAAAACGAGCGGATCGCCGAACTGTACCAGCCGGCCCATCCGGCGGTCCTGCGGCTGCTCAAGAACATCGCAAAAACCTGCGCGCGCTTTGAGAAAGACGTTTGTCTGTGTGGAGAAATGTCCGCCACGCCGGAATACGTGATCCTGCTGCTGGGCCTGGGGTTCCGTACCCTGAGCGCCACGCCCGGCTCGCTGCCGAGCGTCAAGAAGATCATCCGCTCCATCAGCATGAAGGAGGCCCAGGCGATCGCGAAGAAGGCCCTCACCTTCGACAACGCCCGGGAGACCGTCAACTACCTGATGGAACGGACCCGTAAGATCGTTCCGGAAACCTTTTAGTCCTCAACCCCAATGGCCAGCAACAGGTCGTGCGCCTGAAGGTCCTGCGCATCCCGCTCCAATAAGCCCAACAGCACCTGGCGCGCCGCGTCGGGGCGATCTTGTGACAGGTACAGGAACCCAAGCACCAACCGT
The DNA here is from genome assembly GCA_029260815.1 of Planctomycetota bacterium. Lineage (GTDB taxonomy): Bacteria > Planctomycetota > B129-G9 > JAJDCN01 > JAJDCN01 > JAJDCN01. The sequence continues at coordinate 8,855 of JAJDCN010000130.1, read as the reverse complement.
GCGCTGGTATCCGTCGACTGCCGGGTGATCTGGCGTTCCAACGCAGCCCTCTGCTCGCTGAGTCGGACACCGGTTCCGCGACGGGTGCGCGTGGCCCCTACACCGACCGGGTCACGATCGATTGCAAATCGCAGGTGCGAGGCAGCACGGGCGTAGTCGCCTTGGGCGACCAGCGACTGAACCAGTTGGATTCGCAGTTCGACGCGATCCGATTTTTCCACACTCTTAGAGAAAAAATAAGCCGCAGTGGAAGGATAGCCGGCCTGCAAATGCTTGCGTCCCAATGCGGTTGCCGTCTGAGCCGTCGGCTCCAGATAGGATCGCTCCGGGAACTCGCGGCCGGCGCGGTGTGGTTCCACGTATTCACCCGCCGACTCATAAGGAGAGGACACCGCATAGGTCGGTTCGTTGGCCGCCGGGTATCCGGAGTACGGGTACCCATAGGGGTAGGCATGGATCCGAGGTCCGTAGGAGTAGCCACGATGGTACAGGTACGTATGCGTGGAAAAGAACCCCTGGCGCACAAAAGGATCTCGGAAGAAGAAATGGCGCACACGGAAGTTCGTCACATGCGTTGCGGCATCGGCACGGGCAGTGGAGGGGGAAAGCAGAATGGTCGTGCACAGCAGTGCGCACGCGGCGGCCCAATTGAACATTTGTTTTGTACCCATTTTTTTTACCTTTTGGTTTTTGACTTTTTGTGCGGCCCCACCTTTCGGGCCACTGGTGCCTATTATAGCACACTCGCGGGTCCATTTCAAGCCATCGAGCGGGGGCCTACGTCCTCAGCCCTCCTCCAGACGTTGCCGGATAAAGCTGGCGCGCTCCACGTCGCGCTCGGTATTGGGCAGGGTCCGCCCCTTAAGTTTCTGCAGGTGGGCGGGTTGTGTCAGAATGAAAAGTTCATTAACGGTGGACATCTCCAGGGTGTCGATGATACCCAGGTTCACCCCCATGCGGATATTCGAGAGCAGATCCATGGTCTCCTGAGACGTAATCGTGCGGGCGGTGGAGAGCATCCCGAAGGCCCGCCACACACGGTCTTCCAGCGTCTGCTTGTTCTCCACCAGCAGCGTCTCGCGAACCTTGCGCTCGTACTGGATGATCTGCGGAATCACAGCAGAGACGTTTTGCACGATTTCGGTTTCGGTCTTCCCCAGAGTTACCTGGTTGGAGATCTGGTAAAAATCCCCCAGGGCTTGGGTGCCTTCGCCATACAGGCCGCGGACGGCGAGGTTGAGCTTTGCGACCGCGTGGAAGACTTTCTCCAACTGCTTGGTCCACTCCAGAGCCGGAAGGTGAAGCATTACCGAGACCCGCAGTCCGGTGCCCACGTTGGTGGGACAGGCGGTGAGATATCCGAACTTGGAGCTGAATGCGAATTCCACGTGCTCCTCGATCCGGTCGTCGACTTCGTTAATATGTGCCCAGGTTTCGGTCAACTGCATGCCGGATTTCAAGACCTGGATCCGCAGGTGATCCTCTTCGTTGACCATGATAGAGACGACTTCGTCCTTGCCCACGGCAACGCCCCGCGGCTCGTCGCCTTCGCCGTGCTCCTTGGAGATCAAATGGCGCTCCACCAGGTACAGCTTGTCCACGGCCGTCGCGGTCTCCAGGTCGTAGTACACCATGTCCTCGCACACACCGGCCTTGACAATCGCCTCGCGAACTTTACTTTGAACCTCGGCCAGCTCGCTGCGGTCGGCCCGGGTCACGAAGCGGTGGTTGGCCAGGTTCCGCGCGAACCGGATCCGTGAGGAAATGACGATATCCGAATCGGGCCCACTGCCCCGCATCCATTCGCCCGCATGGGAGGTATTGTTCTCTGGATTCATCCGTCCGGGTTCTCCTTCAACTCAGCGATCTGGTCTCGAATCTGGGCGGCCAATTCGTAGCTCTCGGTTCGCACCGCGGTGCGAAGTTGTTCTTCCAGCTCCCGAAGCCGAACGCTCTGGGCCACCGATTGGCCGGCTCGCGTGGGAATCTTGCCCACGTGTTGGGAGGAGCGATGGACCTTGTCCAGCAAGGCGGATAGGGTTCGTTGGAAGACTTCGTAGTCGTTCGGACACCCCAGTCGGCCGATGTCGCTGAAGATCGAGTACGTAATGCCGCAGTTCGGACACGGCTTTTTGGGAACCTGCTGCGGATCGGCAAATTGGGGTGCGATGAACCCTGACAGCAGCTCGCTGAAGGAAAGGGTAGGTTTCAGCGCCACCCCCTCCTGCTTGGCGCACGCCTCGCACAGGTGCATTTCTTCCTTTTGCTGCCCTTTGACCATCTGGGTCACGTGAACGGTTGCGGGGTTCTGATTGCATGCCTGGCACAGCATAAGGCCTCACTCCAAATAGAAGGCTTCGTCTTTTGCGGTCTCGAGCGCCCCACTGTGAAACCAGGGTCTCGGCAAACCGCCTTGGTTCTACTCCGAATACGCGATCCCGCAAGCAGGCGTCTCCCAGACAGTGACTTCCTCTACCCGGACGGTACGGACCGAGATCATCTCGGACAACTGCTGATAGACTTCGCGCGCCAGATTTTCGCTCGTCGAGTTAAGCTCATCAAACGGCGGAACATCGTTGATGTAGTGGTAGTCGTAGGCGGACAGGATCGACTCGACCATTTCCTCGACTTCCTTAAAGTCGATCAGCATGTCTTCACCGTCTAGTTCCTGGCCGGTCAGGCGCACCTCCACCTTCCAGTTGTGCCCGTGCAGCGGCTCTGGCTTGCCGTGATACAACCGCAAGTTATGGGCAGCCGAAAACGACGTGGTATAGATCAAACGATAATTCGCCATAGAACTCTGTCACAATCCTTTGCCATCGGTGCTTTGCCTGAACGTGCTCGCAATTCTATCAGGCCGAGGCCCAACAGGTCAAGGATCAGGCGCACGCCGATTGTAACAGCGGGCGGGCGAAGCTTGATCCGCACGGCCAGTTTCCGTAGCATACCGGTTTTGAACAAAGGAAGGATTGCCGTTGATTGCACGGATCGTCGCGAACCCGATCTCCGGCGGTGGCCGGTCGATGGACCTGGCCGATCGCCTGCGGGGCCATCTGGAGAAGATCGGCTACACGGCCTCCATTTACGCCACCCAAGCAGAGGAGCGGTTTGAAGCCCTGTTTGATCAGGCCTGCGATCTGGTGGCGGTGATCGGCGGCGACGGCACGATCAACCGGGTCCTCAACGCTCTCCCGGACAATCCGCCACCCTTGGCCATCGTCCCCACCGGAACCGCCAACGTTCTGGCGCGGGAGCTTGGCCTGTCCGCAAACCTCGAGGCGCTGTGTGATTGGATCGAAAAGGGCTGGTTCCGGGAAATGGACACCTTGCTGTGCGATGAGCGGCGTTTTTTATTGATGGCCGGGGCCGGGTTGGATGCGGAGGTCACCCGCCGGATTGCGCTGAGCCGCAAGGGACGATGGTCGTTTCTGTCCTATGCCCGTCCGATCCTCCAAGCGATTCGCGGCTATTCTTTCCCGCCTATCAAGCTGGTGCTCGACGACCATCTCATCACCGAAACGGCCTCCGCCGTGGTGATCACCAACGTGGCCACCTACGGCGGGCCGATGCGCATCGCGCCGGATGCCGACCCGTGCGACGGTCGGTTTGAGGTCTGTGTCATCCGCTCGCGCAGCGCGCTGCGGTTCCTTCTGCTGCTGGCCCACGCCTTTTTGTTCAAGCGGCTGCCCGAATCCAAGGTCCAATTGCTCCAGGGCCAGCGTGTGGCGTTGACCAGCCCGGAACCAGTGCCGTTGCAACTGGACGGAGATTTTTTTAAAACCCTTCCCGTCACGGTTGCAATGGACGGGCGGAAGGTTAGAATAGTGGCTCCGAGGAGCCAAACATGAATCAAGAGAATCAAAACGAAGAGACCCTATTCCATTACCCCTTGTCCAACGGCGTTGCGCTACGCAATGGGCACCTGTTCTTTGTCGCCGGGCCGTGCGTGATCGAAGGGGAAGGGCCGGCGCTGCACCTGGCTGAAAAGATCAAGAAGCTGGCCGACGCCACCGGCGCGACGCTCGTCTTTAAGGCCTCCTACGACAAGGCCAACCGAACGTCGGTTCGCTCCTTCCGCGGGCCAGGGCTGGACGACGGGCTCAAAGTGCTCGCCAAGGTTCGCGACGAGATCGGCCTGCCGGTGCTGTCGGACGTCCACGAAGCCGATCACGCGCAACCAGCTGCGGAGGTGCTAGACATCCTGCAGATTCCCGCGTTCCTGTGTCGGCAAACAGATCTTTTGGTGGCGGCGGCCAAGACCGGCAAGGTGGTCAATATCAAGAAGGGTCAGTTTCTCGCACCCTGGGACATGATCCACACGATCGAAAAGGTAACGGATTCGGACAACGACAAGATCCTCCTGACCGAGCGCGGATCCAGCTTTGGTTACAATACGCTGGTGACAGACTTCCGATCGGTTCCGTTTATGCGTGGCTACGGCTATCCAGTGGTCATGGACTGCACCCATGCGGTGCAGGTGCCGGGCGGGCAGGGCAGTATCTCGGGCGGGAATTCGGAATACGCTCCGGTGCTGGCCAAGGCGGGCGTCGCGGCGGGCGCCGACGGGGTGTTCTTCGAGACCCACGAGAATCCGGAAGAGGCCCTGTCCGACGGGCCGAACATGATCCCGTTCGACGAGCTGCGGGACCTGATCAAGACCCTCCTGGAGATCCACGCCGCCGTCACGCCTTCTTGACGCGGTGTCGGAACGACGCTGTTTACCGATCCCGCCAATGGCGGAGCCCCGATTGCAACGAGCAAAGGGTTCAGCGTGGCAGCAATTCCGACTTGGCATCATCGTCTTCAATTTAGAGAGGATCTTTCTGGATGGATCGTTTGGTATACAAACTATTAGCGCTTGTAGCTCTGAGCACTGCTATTTTGATTAGCGCAATCCCAGCGTATACTGCACCAGACATTGAAGCCCCGGAGCAGGAAGAGGTTCTCAATGAAGCCTTTGACTTGAACATTGAGGTTGTCGGCGCCATTGAGAGCGGACCTGTAATTCTTAAAGTAACCCATCAGTATTTGGGGGACGAGCCGATCGATTATTACTGGGATACTGAGTTGCGGTTGTCGTGGCCCGTGGAAGTCACAGCTCCTTCGACATGGGTAAAACGCAAGCATGATTTAGAGGATTTTTCTGATCCCAGCGGCCTAATTGGCTCACGTTCACTCAGCCCCGGAGAAAAGCTCACGTCATTAGTATATCTCCACCACGACTTTTCGTCGTTCCCTGCCGGCTCGTCAATTCTGAATCTGAAATGGACTCTTTATGTTCCAGGGCCAAACAGAGGAGACCGTGGGCCACCACTGACAGAGACCTCGGCAGAGTTTGACCTCGACGTGAAGCCGATGAATTGGCAAGAGATTAAGGCCCTTGCCAAGATGGTCGAAGAACGCATCAGTCAAGGGGTCAAGTACGAGGATGACCGCGAATTTCTGGTGGGCCTGGTGTTGTGGACGGAGTACAAGCCGTTCACAGAGTTGGGCAAAAAGATGATGGAGAGCGAGGACTTCGACGGATATCATGGAACACTTGAGACATGGCTCACAGACAGGAAAAAGAGAGCCCAGCCGGTTGAAAGCGAGGAACCCGTTAACAGAGATATGGCAAAAGACCCTACTCCATTGTCGCACCCTCGTAAACCTGTTCCCACTACCGACGAAGGAGCAGCGGACAGTACCGACAATAGTTTTTCCCTTAGCACCATTTGGCTGGCAGCAATTGCATTCTGTGCCGCAATCGCTGCAGGAGCCCTCTATTTATCTTGGCGCCGCCGGCACGCAGCGTAGCAAACTTCTCTAGAGACTTTCTTTGGAATCTTTATTTCTCGTCACTAGTGCATAAACTCGAGCGGCGAAAAAACTGATCGCTGACGGCAGCTTACAAATGAATGCTTCGTAAAAATAGTCTAAGGCTCCCCCCCTTTACCCGCGTTTCTCATGCCCGGTCAAGCGTCTATCACCTGAGCCAGAGCGGGGGCGGGACGCTACAGAATGTACTTTCTTGTCAGCACCTGGAAGCCTGCTTTTTCCCAGAACTTTTCCGCCGCGGTATTGCCCTGGGCCACGTTGACTTCGTAGTGTACCACGCCCTGCTCAATGCACCAGGCCTTCACGGCGTCCAGCAGCTTCGCGGCCACCCCGTTGCGCCGGGCCTGTGGATCCACGGACAAGTCGGAGATCAGGCAGTAACGGTCTTTGGTATAGATGTTGGCAAAGGGTTGAATCCGCGAGAAGCAGAAACCGATCACGCGGTCTTCCTGCACGGCCACCAGATTGATCGCTTCGGGATTGACGAGCTTTTGCGTTGCCGCGTCGCGGAAACAGGGCTCGGCATCGGCGGTCAGCGTAAAGTGGTCGTTGAGCGTAAGCTGCAGATCCATCATGGCGCGCCACAGGCGCGTGATGGCGTCTAGATCGTCCGGCGTGGCGTTGCGAATCTCTAGCATGACAGCGGTTCCTTGACGATGTAATCGTCTCCGTCCTTGGCCAGGGTGCAGGCGGGGATCTGTCGGTCATGCTCGAAGATGTTGATCCACTCCTCTTCCAAAGAGGTCTTCAACAGACGGCGCTTGACCTCAAGGGTCTCTTCCGGGAAAAGGTCGTAGCCCATAATATAGGGGAGTTTCAGGTGATTGGCAGTGGGGATAATATCTCCCCAATAGATCGCCTTGCGGCCGGCCGACTCCAGGAGAATCACCGCGTGGTATCGGGCGTGGCCGCCGGTCACATGGTACCGGATGCCAGGCACCGGCTCGGCGGCATCCTCAACGAACTTCAGGACCCCGGCCTCTTGAAGCGGCATATAGTCGATGTCTACGTAGCTGGCGCGGATCCGCTCGTGGGGGTTCATGGCCACTTCCCAATCGCCCCGCGGGACGTAGTAGGTGGCGTTGGGGAAGGTAGGCACCAGGCGCCCGGTGTCATCGTAGCGGGTCGAGCCGCCGCAGTGATCGAAGTGCAGGTGGGTGAGTACGACCGTGTCGATTTGGTCGACGGTGAGTCCTTTGCTCTCGATACTTTGCACGAGGGTCTCGGGCTTTTCGATGGCGTAGATCTTCCGGGCCTTGTCGTTCCATTTATCCCCGATTCCCGTATCGATCAGAACGTTCCGATCACCGGTCCGGACCAGCAAGGGGTTTAAGGCCAGCAGGATCCGGTTCGCCTCGTCCGGCGGCGCGACCCGTTGCCAGAGCGAGCGAGGGATCACACCGAACATGGCGCCGCCGTCCAAACGAAAGGTACCATCGGGAACGATTGAGAGGTCGAGGTGGCCGAGTTTCATGGGTGTCGTTGCGTCCGAGCGGGCAGGTTTGACATCTTCTACGAGTTTCCGTTGACGAAATCATGCTCCGGATGTCGGATGCTCAACACCGGGCAGGGGGCCTTGCGCACCACTTTCTCGGCGGTGGAGCCAAAGAAGGTATGGCTGATCCCGGTTCGACCGTGGGTCGCGATGGTGATCAGATCGATCTGCGCGCTTTCGGCGAACTGAATGATCTCCTGGAAAGGACTGCCCTGCACGACGACGGTTTCGATTTTGTAAGCCTTTCGCTCTTCGTCGGAGACCAGGGCTTCAAGTTCTTTTTTTGTCTCGTCGTCGGCTTTTTTGTAATAATCGGTCAAGGGCAGTTCCATGGGAAAATACTTCATGTAAAACAGCGAAGGGTCGATGGAGTATTCCATCACGTGGAGCACGTACAATTTCGCCTCGAATTCGCGGGCGAAGGCCTTCGCGTACTTCAAAGCGTGCTTGGAGAAGTCTGAGAAATCGGTCGGGAACAGGATGCGTTTGATCTTAATCATTTCACGCCCTCCGATTCACTGCTTTTCGGCCAAACCGTTCGATCTAAAATTGTCGTCTCCGCGATGTATTTGACCGCATCAATGGCGACTGCGGCGCCTTCACCCGCGGAGGTGACGACTTGTTTGTAGACCGCGTCGCGGCAGTCGCCGCAGGCGAACACACCGGGCATTGAGGTCTCATAGCCCTTTTCGGTTTTCACGTGTCCGCTAGGCAGCAGGTCCAGGGTCCCTTGCAAATATTCGGTATTGGGGGTTGCCCCGATCAGGACGAACAGGCCGCCGACGGGCAGGTTGGTGATGTCTCCGGTTTTGACGTTCTTTACAACGAGGTTTTCCGCGGCCGTCTCCCCCTGCACTTCTTCGATCACGCTCTCCATGACGCATTGAATCTTTGGGTTCTTGTGCACCATGTCCTGGAAGATCGGCCCGCCACGGAACTCGTCGCGTCGGTGGATCAGGTGCAGTTTTGTCGCAAAACGTGTGAGGTAATCGCTTTCCTCCAGCGCCGTATCGCCTCCACCGACTACGGCGAGGACCTCGTCTTTGAAAAACGGCCCGTCGCAGGTGGCGCAATAACTGACCCCCGGACGGGTCGCAATGTCGCCGGCCAGGTTCGGGACATCCTCGCCGGGTACGTTCAACTTGTTCGGCCGAGAGCCGGAGGAGATGGCGACGGTCTTGGTCAAAATCGTGTCGTTCCCGAGATGGACCAAGCGCCAGGGCCCGTCGGCCGAAATGCCGGTCACGCGCCCACTGCGGTATTCCATGCCATACTTCTGGGCGTGGGCCTTGAACAGATCCATTAATTCCTGTCCGCCCGCCCCATCCGGAAAGCCGGGATAATTATCGATGCGCTCGGTGGTGCTGGCCTGTCCGCCGTGAATGAGCTGCTCGATCATAACCACTTTGAGTTGGGATCGCGCGGCGTAGAGGCCGCAACTCATTCCAGCGGGTCCACCGCCCACGATTACCATGTCGTATGGGACGTCACTCAAGATCGATTCCCTTTCGCTTTGCGGTCCAGTACAGTCGATTCAGAGGCC
>JAJDCN010000129.1 GCA_029260815.1 Planctomycetota bacterium | reverse complement strand
AACGTCTTGCCCGAGCCGGTAACGCCCAGCAAGACCTGGTTCCGGTCGCCAGCGGTCAAGCCATTCACGAGTTGCTCAATCGCTTGGGGCTGGTCGCCCTTGGGGACGAAGTCGGAGACGAGCTTGAAGTCAGCCATCGCTGGAGACCGCCTCAAAGCCGTACTTTTTCGCCAACGCCACCGCTTGGGCGTCGCCGTGTTCCAGCATCCCGTTCTCGATGGCCAGCCCGGTCATCTCTTCGGCGATGGTGGCTTTCCCGGCCGCGTCGTGGACTCGCGCGGCTGCGGAGAAAACCAGACGTGCGGTGGCGCGATCCTTCTCGCGCCGGGCCGGCTTGATGGCCAGGCCTACGGTGTTGACGGCCTCTTCAATCTTGTCCTGTTGGAGAAGGGCCAGAGCCAGGTAGGTCTGGACCCAGGTCATGGTCCGTTCCGTCGGCATCTGCGCCGCTACGACCACGAGCAGGGCGATCGCCACGTCGGGGTCCCCTTCGGCCAATCGCATGCCAGCCTGGGCGATGTCAAGCCAATGGCGAGCGGCCCGGCTAGGTTTGTAGGCGTAGCCCGCGTCCAAATTTTGGCGAAGGGCGTCGTAGTCACCTTCGCGCAGATCCAGCAGGGCCAAGTTTGTGTGCGCGGCAATTGCGGTTTTCCGGCCGCGCCATTCCACGCCGCGCAGCGCAGCCGTAAAACAGTGACGGGCCTCGACGGGCTGATCGTTCTTCATGTGCCGTTTGCCTGCGGCAAGCCGCCCGAAGCGGAACTGGTTGTATATAAAGATCATCGCGAGGGCCCCGTACAGCCCGGCAGGAAGGGCCGCTCCGTCCATCACAGAACGCACGCACAGAGCCGCAGCCACAATGACGATCGAGATACGAACGCTGGTCGGAATCATGAAGGCCTCCGGACACTGTCCGGTTCTTTAACCGCGATAAGCGTTATTGGGTCATGCCATCTGTTGGAGCCACGAACATCTCTTCGATTCTGGTTTCTTGAACAACCGAAATCAACGATCCCTCCGTAGCCCAACCGCACGGTGGAACCGTCAAGGTAACTTCGCGTCACATGCCGGCGGAGGCTCTCCGCCCTGCCGCTTGCGGTCTTTGGGGTCGAGGTACGGACCCGGCAGCAGGTCGGCGGCACGGGCCTTGCGCAACTGGCCGTCTTGGATGAACAGGACGGCAATGTCGTCGCCGTAGAAACGAATCAACTCGCGGCAGCCGCCGCAGGGGGACAGCACCACCGGCGGATCGCCGTCCTTGACGGTGACCGCAACGATGGCGTCGAACTGCCGCTCGCCAGCGGAGACGGCGGTGCCGATGGTGACCGCCTCGGCGCAGATATCATGTGCGCGGGACTCCAGATGGACGCCGGTGTAGATTTTGCCGGATGTGCAGCGCATGGCCGCGCCCACGTGGTGCTTGCCCAGCACGAAATTGCGCCGGATCACGTCGGTGGCGGCCTGGATCAATTCTTCGTCTTGGTCTGTGAGTGGTAGATATTCCATTGGCTTTCAGCGATTGCGAAACAGGCCGGACGCTCGCGCATCCGGCCTGCTCTGGCTGACTCCCCTCCCGTTGCTAGGCCCAGTACATCTCCGAGGGCGCCTCGGCCAGCAGGACGCCCTTGAGGAACTCCACGGCCTTGGCGAAGCCCTCGTTGACCGACATGATGGAGTCTTCGTGCTCGATGGACAGATAGTAGTCGTAGCCGATCATGCGCAGAGTAGAGACGAAGTCGTTCCAGAAGGCAACGTCATGCCCGTAGCCGACCGTGCGGAAGACCCAGGAACGCTTGAGTTCGTCGTCATAGGGCTTCGTATCGAGCACGCCGTTGACGGCGGTATTTATGGGGTCCACGCGGGTGTCCTTGGCGTGGACGTAGAAGACTGCCTCGCCCAAGGCCCGGAGCGCGGCCACCGGCTCGATGCCCTGCCAGAACAGGTGCGACGGGTCCAAGTTGGCGCCGATGTTGTCGCCCGCAGCGTCTCGCAGGCGCAAGAGAGTCTCGGGGTTGTAGACGACGAAGCCCGGGTGCATTTCCAAAGCCACCTTCACGCCGTGGTCCGCGGCGAACTTGGCGTGCTGCTTCCAGAACGGAATGACTCTTTTCTCCCACTGCCAGGCTAGGATGTCGGAAAAGTCCTGGGGCCAGGGGCAGGTGACCCAGTTGGGCAGTCGTGAACTTTCGTCGGCGCCGGGGCACCCGGAGAAGTCCACCACGGTGCTCACGCCCAACTTTTCCGCCAATTCGATCGTCTTGCGTGCGGTGGAGACGAAGCCTTCGTTGAGTTTCGGATCCGGGTGCAGCGGGTTGCCGTGACAGGAGAGGGCGGAAATTTCCAGGCCGCGGGATTTCACGGCGTCGAGCAATTTGTCCTGGGCGCCCTTGTCGGCAAGCAGTGCATGCACGTCCGCGTGGGCACCGCCGGGGTAGTTCCCCGTCCCCAGTTCAACGCCGTCCAAACCGCATTTGACCACGCGATCCAGGACCTCTTCGATCGGCTCCTGGCTGTACAGGCAGGTGAGTACTCCCAGTTTCATGGATCCTCCTCCGATTGGCAAACTTTTTTCAAAGGATCATTGTAGCGCCCACGGGAAGGGTTGGCAACAGGAAACGGACGGACGAAACCGCCTGAGGACTGAGGTTTCAGATCGAACGCGGCAGGGTGAGGTAGAAGGTGGTGCCGTCGCGGCCGTTAGATTCGGCTCGGATGGTGCCGCCGTGTTTATCCACCAGCTTCTTGACGATCGCCAGGCCAACACCGGCTCCATCTTTCTTGCCGTCGAGCTGATGGAACGCGTTGAAGATGTGCTCCTGCCGATCCGGCGGGATGCCCAGTCCGTTGTCGCGGATGTAGAACGTATGGTGTGTCGGGTTGGTATCGTACAGGCCGATCTCGATTTTTGGCGGGCGTTCGGGGCTGTGGTATTTCAGGGCGTTGCTAATGAGGTTGGCCAAAACGTGGGTCAACCCTTCTGCCGATCCGTTAACGTCCGGCAGGTACTCGTCGACTTCGATGCTCGCTTGGATACGACCGATATCGTACTCCATCAGGGCGATGGTTTCATTGACCAGGTCGAGCATATCCACTTTGGCTGGCGGCGTGGCGTTATGTTCCGCCTTCGCAAGTTGCAACATGTTGTCGCAGATCACGCGCATACGATTGGCGTTGTTCAGGGATCGCTGCAGGTACCCGCGAAGGTCATCTTCGTTCTGGATTTTTTCGGATTTCATTGCAAGGGCCAGAAACCCGGTAATGGTCGCCAAGGGCGATTTGAGGTCGTGGGAAATCACGCGAAGTAGGTGCTGCAGTTCTTCGTTGTCGGCCTCGAGCCGAGCCGTCTTCTCTTCAGCGGTCTTGTCCCGCTCTGGAAGCTTGATAAGGGCATCCTCTCCCCGTTCGAAAGGGTTCTCTTCTTTGAGTTGCCGGGTTCCCCCGCGCACCGGGAAAAAACCCCAGCCCAGAATCGTGGCGAAACAGCAGGCTAGCGTGCCCAGGGTCAAGATGCTGCTTATAACCACTCCGCGATCCGATTGCGCGGGGTGCTCACGGACATTCTCACCTTCGACCTGGTCGATCGCGGGTACACGCTCCGACGAAGACGCCATCGCCGGAAATCCGGCGACGAGCAGGAGCGTCAACGCGCTGAGAAGGGCCCACAGTCTGATTTTGATACCAATCGTCACAGCAGCTCTCTACAAAAATCGTAGCTTTAGTTTCGTATCTCTAAATATCGGCTTTTGATTTAAAGTTCTTAACTTTTACCGGGGAGAGGGTTAAGCAGCGATTATGGTGTCGCTTCGCTGCATCGGAAGAATAAAACTTAAAGGAATATACTTACTGCGTTTACGCGCAAGCGAAACCTGCCGCCGAGCTCTCGGCAGTCTTAATGAAGTCAAGCCTCCGCGGGCAATCGCCGGCTACCCGGGGATTTTGATCCAACTCCGCTCCCGGCAGGAGGTGGTGACCGCCTCGAGCACTTCCTGGCAGCGCAGGCCATCGACCATGTCCGGTGCGATCTCCGTATCGTTGGCCACGGCGGTCACGAAATCGCGGACCTGGTTGATGAAGGTATGTTCGTAGCCGATAATATGGCCCGGCGGCCAGTAGGCGCCAACGTAGGGATGATCCGATTCGGTGGCCAGAATCGTTCGGAAGCCCTGGTGGCGCGCGTCGTCTTCCTTGGAAAAAAACTGCACCTGGTTCATGTCCTCAAAGCACCAGGCCAGCGAACCTTTGGAGCCGTTAATCTCGATCCGGTTGTAGTTCTTACGCCCGGTGGCAAAGCGGGTCGCTTCGAAGGACCCAACCGCGCCGTTTTTGAAATGGGTGAGGAACAGCATCGCGTCGTCCACGGTCACCTCGCCCTTCTGGGAGGACGCCGTGCCGGACAATCCGGTGGCCTCCAGCTCCAGGGGACGCTCCTTGATGAACGTCTTGTCCATGCCGACCACTTCGTCGAACTCGCCTACGAGGTAGCGTGCCAGGTCAATCAGGTGCGCCGCCAGGTCGCCGTGGGCGCCAGAGCCGGCGATTTCGTCGCGCAGGCGCCACACCAGCGGGAAGTCCGGATCGACAATCCAGTCCTGCAAATAGGTGCCGCGGAAGTGGTAGATCTGTCCGAGCTTGCCTTCGTCGATCATCTGCTTGATCAGGGCGACGGCTGGCACGCGGCGGTAGTTGAACCAGACGGTGTGTTTCACGCCGGCCTTGGTGACCGCATCGACCATGCCGCGGGCTTCGGCCACGGTCATGCCGATGGGCTTTTCGCAGGCGATCTGCTTGCCCGCCTCGGCCGCCTGAATCACTTGTTCGCAGTGGACGTTATTGGGGGTACCGATGTCGATGATGTCGATGTCGTCGCGGGCAATCAGGGCGCCGAAGTCGGTCTCGGTGGACTCCCAGCCGAACTGCGCGGCCGCCTGTTCGACGCCCACTTGGTCGCGGCCGCAGATCGCTTTCATGACCGGCATGGCTGGGAGATCCGGAAAAAACAGGGGCACCGATCGGTACGCATTGGAGTGGGCCTTGCCCATGAATTTGTAGCCTACCAATCCCACGTTGAGTTGCTTCATTCTAGCTTCTCCTTGGTTCCACTACGTCGTTTGCAAATTGGAGGTCGCACATCCCGCGGTACAGATCGCACCGCTTGAGGAGTTCTTCGTGTTTGCCCCGGTCCACGATCCGGCCAGCGTTGAGGACAACGATCGTATCGGCGCTTTGGATCGTGGAGATTCGGTGAGCAATGACCAGGGTCGTGCGCCCTTCCATCAGGCGCGTCAGGGCGTCCTGCACCGTCCGCTCCGAGGCCGTGTCCAGCGAGGATGTCGCTTCGTCGAGGATCAGGATCGGGGCGTCCTTGAGAATCGCGCGGGCGATCGTGATCCGCTGGCGCTGGCCGCCGGAGAGCATCACGCCGCGCTCGCCGACCCGCGTGTGATAACCGTCGGGCAGCGCATCGACAAAGACATCCACGTAGGCCGCCTTGGCCGCGGCGTAGACCTCGGCATCAGTGGCGGATTCCCGGCCGTACCGGATGTTTTCCAGCACGGTGGCGTGAAACAGAAACGGGTCCTGGGACACGATCGCAATCTGGTCCCGCACCGATTCCATGGTCACGGTGCGTAGGTCTTTGCCGTCGATTCGAACGGCACCGGCAGTCGGGTCGTAGAAACGGGGCACCAGGTCCAACAGGCTCGACTTGCCGGCTCCCGAAGGGCCCACGATTGCCACGGTCTCGCCCAGGCGGACTTGTAGCTGGATCTGTGACAGTACCGTATCGGCGCCGTAATCGAAGGAGACGTTATCAAACTCAATCGATTGTGCGATGGGCGGCAGGTCTACGGCCTTGGGCTCGTTCTTGACTGCCGGGCGTTGGTCAATCAGTTGGAAGACCCGCTCAGCGCCTGCCAAGGCTTCCTGCACATTGTTGTAGCCTTTGGTCAAGCTCTTGATGGGTTTGTACATCATCGCCAGGGCGCCACTGAAGACGAGCAGTTGTCCGGTGGTGATATCCAGCCGGCCCTTCAAGACCAAATACCCAGCCGCCACCACCAACGCACCGACCGCCAAATTGCTCATCAGGGAAGTGAAGCTGTTGGACAAGGCGCGGGCTTTGACCATCTTGAGCGTACGGTCGAAGAAACCCTGGTTGAGCCGTTCAAACTCCTGAAACTCCCGGGCTTCCATGCGGAAGGTCTTGACCTGTCGGATGCCGGTGAAGATCTGATGCATTGCCTC